>CAMBRG010000010.1 GCA_945869845.1 Opitutus sp. GAS368
AACCGGACGCTGTGCGTAAGAGTGTCGTAGACCCAACCGTTTTGCGGATCGGGGCGCACCTCTTCGCCATCGACCAGCACGCGCAGGCTCTTTTGATAAAATGTCGCCGCAGGGCCGATCGGCGCGAGTGCCACGGCGACGGTGTCAGCGATGCGGTCACCCAGCGCAGCCAGAGGGCCGGAGAAATCGGAGTCGATGTTCAGCACGGTGCCGCCGGTTAATTCGGCCGCCCGGCGGTGCGACACGTTGGCCGGTGAGACCACAGCGTGCATCTCCAGTTTTCCGCGCCGGTTGCCCTTCACAATGAGGAAGGGGCGCAGCACCCAATAATTGATGTAACCGTCGAGTGTCTGCCGTTCCTTGGGGTTGCGCGCGTTGAACTGGTTCAGCAGGTCGGGAAGCTTCCCGTTTTCGATCCACTCGGCTTGGCGGGAGCCGTTCTTTTGCTCCTTCCACAGGGCCATGCGGGTCTCTTCCTCGTCCATGAAAAAGACCACGATGGTCGTGGCGTCGGGCCGCAGGAAGGCGTGCTGCTTGTTGGCATATCCCGCGACAAAATTATAGATGGACGTGAACGCCGTGCGGTTGCTGTCACCGTTCGTGCCGACCTTCACCAACTCGACGAAGACGCCGTCCGGTGTTTTCGGCGTGATCCACGGCTGGGCCAGCACCGGGAGCGTCACCAGCGTGCCGTTGCTCGCGACCCGCTTCGTCACCGGCTTGGGGCGACCGTTTCGGTCGAGCACCGGGTTGCCCGCCGCGTCGATCTCCGTCGAGCGCACTGCCTTGAAATGGCCTTGGTCAACCGACCCCCGGCTCAGATCTCCGTTCACAAAGTCGGTCGTCAACACCCCGATCCGGTAGTCGAGATCGCGCGCGTCGAAGAGTGCGCGAAAACGGCGGAGATTGGCAGCGATCCGGCTCTGGTGCTCGGCCATCGAGCGCGAATTGTTGATGACGAACACGAGGTCAACTTCCCGGCTGCGGGAGCGATCGACCGATACCCGTTTCACGTCGCGGACAGGCTCGATGTTGATGGTGACGGAATTCTCCAAGCCGAGCGCCGGGTTGTTCTCATCGATCGTATAATACTTGAACCGGTCTTCGCCGATGTAGCCGGGGTTGGGCGAATAGGTGAGCTGACCGCTCGCGCGGTCGAGGCGGGCGACGCCGTTCTGCGGCTTCGCCTTTTCGTCCAGCACGTAGGCCACCTTGGGGGCGACGATGACCGCGCGATCCGCCGCGTTCATGAACTCCTCGTGGTTGGGTACCTTTTGCGTGATCGGGGCGTTCGGCCGCGTGGTCAGCACCACGGGGCGCACGTTGCTCGTGGCGTTTTCACGGCTGGCGCCGACCTCAAACTTTCCCAGCACGACCGCCGGCGGCGGCAGCACCGTGACTACCACCGTGTTTTTGAATACCAGGCCGGACGTCTCATTGCGCACACTGTAGGCAAACGAATCCTGGCCCACGTAACCTTCGTCGGAACGATACGCAAAGTAGCCGAGGCGCGCCGTAGTCGTCTTGAAAACATCCTCATCGTCGCCGCCGGCCAACCCGATCCGCCCATGCGCCGGCTGGGCCGTGATCGTGTAGGTCAGGTCCGAGCGCGAATCGGCGCTGATTACTTCCGGCGCGACCACCAATTGCCCGGCGGTGCCCACCCCGTCGGTCGCCTCGATTTTCATCGGCGTGGCCGAGACGATCGCATCTTTGTCGCCCGGCGCGCCGCGGCTCGCAGCCCCAGCATCGGCGGGAACCGCCGGCGGCTCGGCGGCAAAGACTGGTGCCGTTGCCAGCATCGCCGCGAGGCCCAGCGTGCGCAGCCATTTACTAGGAATGAGTTTTAGATTTAGGGTCATGGCGGTGAAGGATTGTCGGACCAAAACGTTCTTCAGTCACGCCATCACCAGCCAAGTTCCCGCATAGCGTGACTCGCCGGGCGTGAGGTCGAGCCGAAGGAGTCTCAAGCCATTTCCGGCTCCGCGGGCCAATCGCGCGCCGGCATCCCCGTCGTTCACAACTCGGCCGCCAGCTCTGCAAACAGCTTCTTTCGCGAGGCAGCGTCGGCCTTGCGATCCGTCCGCACTTCCAGCACCCGCACGCCGTTCAACGGCGGATTTGCGATCAACTCGGCGAACTGCGCCCAATCACTCACCGCGATGTGATCCACGCCGTAGGCCGCGCACAGCTTGGCAAAATCCACCGCCTGCGGCGTGGCGAAAAACTCCTCAAACGGCGGTTCAAATTCCGCGATCGGCAAGTGCTCAAAGATCCCGCCGCCCGCGTTGTTGATCAACACCACCGTGAGCGCGCCCTTGAACTTCGGCACGATCAGCCAGCCGTTCGTGTCGTGCAGCAGCGCCAAATCCCCCGTGAGCAACACCGTAGGCGCGCCCGCCGCGTGGGCCACCCCCAGCGCCGTCGAGAGCGTGCCGTCGATCCCGTTCGCGCCCCGATTGCACATCGGTCGGATAAAGGTGTCGCCCGGCGCCCAAAAATATTCGAGATCCCGCACCGGCATCGAGTTTGCGACGCACAGCGTCGTCTCCACCGGTAAATGATTTGAGAGCATCGTCGTCACGCGACCCTCGAAAAACCCGTCGATTTGCGTCACGCGGTCGTCCAGCGCCACCCGCACATGGTGCTCGTAGCCCGCCCACATCTGTTCGTAGCCGTTGGTCTCCATCGTCCGGGGCAACTCCGCCGCCAGCGCCGCCAGAGATACCGGCAGATGCACGGTGCGACCGTGCAGCGGATCGCGGTTGTCGGTGCGTCGCGTCACCAGCCACATCCGCGCGCCGCTCGCCTCGAGCCACGCCCGCAGCACTTTGCTGGTCGGCCAGCTTCCCAGACAGATCACGACTTCCGGCTTCAACCGCTCCGCGACCTCGGGGTTGCGGAGGATCGTGTCGTAGGTGCTCACCAGATGCGGCACTGTGCCGGAAAAATTCCGCAGCGGCGAAAGCCCGTCCGCCAGCACCGGCCAACCGAGCTTTTGCGCGATCTCTCCGACCACCGCCGCGTGCGCGCCCGGATCACCCGGCTGCGAGGGCCCCGCGATGATCACCCCGTGCACGTCGGGCGAGAACCGCGGAATTCCCCCGCTCACGCTCGTAGAAACCGGCGAACCCAAATTCTGAAAAAACGCCTGCCAATCAGTTCCGGCCACCGCCGCTGCGGTCGCCCCGCCGTCGTCGGTCGGCGCCAACGGATCACGGAACGGCGCGTTCAAATGCACCGGTCCTGCCACGGGCTG
Organism: Opitutus sp. GAS368; assembly: GCA_945869845.1. Lineage (GTDB taxonomy): Bacteria > Verrucomicrobiota > Verrucomicrobiia > Opitutales > Opitutaceae > Tous-C4FEB. Next base: position 3,260 of record CAMBRG010000010.1, read on the forward strand.
CATCGCCCGCTCGACCGCGTGGGAGAGCGTCTGGCGCAAATACCGCAGGCGCGCTTCGTTCGCCTCCGGCAACGCCAACTCGTGGAAGAAGCTCACGAAATCCCCGAACATTTTCAGCTGGTCGATGGTCTGGCCGGACGCGCACCCGCGCATCTCCGGCGGACGATCCGCCGTGATCACAATCAACGACACCGCCGACTCCCGCGCCTCGATGATTGCGGGCAGATAATTCGCTCCGGCCGTCCCGCTGGTGCAGAGCAACACCACGGGCTCACCGCGCTGCTTTGCCATCCCGAGCGCGAAAAAAGCCGCCGAGCGCTCGTCCAGCACCGGAATGCACTCGATCTCCGTATGGCGCGTTAACGCGACCGTGAGCGGCGTGGAGCGCGAGCCCGGCGAGATGACGGCGCGCCGCACGCCGCAGCGCGCCAGCGTCTCGGCTGTGACGCTACCCCAGAGGGTGTTTACCGAACGGAAATCGAGATCGGGCAGGTTCATGAGTTTCGAAGCGCTTCGAGCATAGCCTTAAACTTGAGTTCAGTTTCCGCAAATTCCTTCTCCGGGGTCGAGCCCGCCACAATCCCCGCCCCCGCATAGACGCGGGCCATCCCCCCGTCGACCAGCGCCGATCGCAGGCCGACGAAAAACTCGCCGCCGCCCCGCGCGTTCGACCAACCGATCGCACCCGCATAAAGCCCGCGTGGAAAATTTTCCAGACCGCGGATTGCCGCCACCGCCGCCGCCAACGGCGCTCCACCCACCGCCGGCGTCGGGTGCAGGGCCGCCAGCACCGCGAGCAGTCGCACATTTTCGGGCAACGCCGCTCGAATCGGGGTGTGCAAATGCTGCACGTTGGCCAGCCGCCGCAGTCCCGGTTCCGCCGCATACTCCGGCGCCAGCCCGAGGTGCTCCAGCCGGGCTGTGATCGCGGCGAGCACATGCTGATGTTCCCGGCGGTCCTTCTCGCTGCGCAAAAGTGTCCCCGCCAACGCCGCATCCTCGCTCGCGCCCGCTCCCCGGCGAATGGATCCGGCCAGTGCCTCCGTCTCGAGCACCCCCTTGCTCACCCGCACCAACCGCTCGGGACTCGCACCGATAAAGCTCTGCCCTCTCCCGTTCGCCAAAGAAAACGCATAACAGTCCGGAAATCGTTGGCGCAGCCCGTTGAGCACTCGCAGCGGATGCAAGGGCTGGTCCGACGCAAACTCCTGCGCCCGGGCCAAAACAATTTTCGTGAACTCGCCCGCGTCGATCCTCGCCACCGCCTTCGCCACGACCGCGCGGTAATCACCCGCTTCCCGTACCTGAAAGATGGCTTCAGCCGACGGCTCTGTTAAGGGAGTCTCCCGATAGCGAAACCCGCCAAACTTCCGGTGCGCCCGCCAGACCCGCTCGGCCAATGCGTTGAGATCCGCATCGGGCGGCACCAGGAAATTTGCCACCGCCGTCGTCACCGCGCCCGCCCGCGCCACCTGCCAACGCGGCACAAACACCCGCGCCGCGGCAAACGGCTCGCCCGCCTCCACCTCGTCAGCAAACGCGAAGCCCGTGAAAAAATGCGGTCCGCCAAACGGTGCGCTCACGTCGCCCACGGCGATCGTGTCTTGCAGCATCCCGTCGATCCACCGCTGCACGGCCTCAAAACGGCCCGGACCCGTGCTTTCAAACGCCGCCGCCGTCTCCGCCCCGGCGATCGCGCTTCCGATATCGGGCCGCTCCGCATAAAAGTGCGGCTCGCCCGGCTCGAAGATCGATTCCAAGACCGCCAACGGATCGAGCGCGTCCACCGCGATCGATATACTCACCAGCTTCGCCCGTCCCGCCCGCGCCGCCGCCGACCGGCACTGTTCCAGAAACGCACGGAGCGCCTCGGGGTTGGCGTTGGCGGCGGGGTTGATCGGCAGAATCGTCATACCCCGAAACTCTCCCGCTGCCGTGCTATTCGCTTCATTTTTTCACAGCCGGCTTCTCCGGCCGGGGAAACAGGACGAGCGCCTCCGCGACTTTCAGCCCGGTCAAACGGCCGTCCCACGCCAACTCATTTTGCCACACCGCGCCGGGCGCATAGCCCAGCACCGCGTTGATCTTCCCGACCGTGCCGGGCATCACCGCCGTGAGCAGCGCCGTGCCGAGTCGCAACGCCTCGGACATGGTCGCGACCGACGTGCGCAGGAGCGCCTGATCGTGCGCCTCAGCCGACTTGCCGAGTTTCCACGGCGCGCGTTTTTCGATGTAGGCGTTCGTCGCCGTGATGAAGAACATCGTCTTCTCCAGGGCCGTGTGAAACTGGAAGCCTTCGCACAGCGGGATCACCTCGGCGCGCGTCGTCTCCCAAAGTGCGCGCAATTCCTTTTCCGCGTCTTCCGCGACCTCGGCCGCCGGGATTACCCCGCCCGCAAACCGATTGGCCATGTTCAGCGTGCGGTTCACCAGATTGCCAAAATTATTCGCGAGCTCGCTGTTGTAGCGCACGAGGAATTGCTCGCGCGTGAAGTCGCTGTCCTGCCCCACGTTCATCTCGCGGATGAGGAAATACCGAAATGCATCGACTCCAAACTCGGTCACCAAATCGAGCGGGTTGAGCGCATTGCCCGTGCTCTTCGACATTTTGGAACCGCTCTGCATCCACCAGCCATGCGCGATGATCCCGCCCGGGAGCGGCAGCCCCGCCGCGTGCAGCATGATCGGCCAATACACGGAGTGCGGCGGCAACAGGATGTCCTTCCCGATCACATGATACGTCGCCGGCCAAAGCCCCGGTTTGTCCGCCACGGCCGAGTAATAGTTCAGCAATGCGTCGAACCACACATAGGTCACATAGCCATCGTCAAACGGCAGCGTGATACCCCATTCCAACCGCTCGCGCGGCCGTGAAATGCACAGGTCGTTCAGCGGCTCCTTCAGGAATTCCAGCACTTGTTTCTGCCGGTAACGCGGGAAAATGAAATCCTCGTGCGTGGTCAAAAACTCCACCAGCCACGCCTGATACTGCTGCAGCTTGAAGAAGTAGTTCGACTCCGTGATTTCGGTTACCTCGCCAAAAATCTCCGGCCACGAACCGTCGGGCAGACGGTCCTTCTCCTGCAAAAACTGCTCCTGCCGCGTCGAATAAAACCCCTGATACTCGGCTTTGTAGATTTCGCCTTTGTCGAAAAGCTGCTGGAGCACCGCGCGCACGACGCGTTTGTGCCGCTCGTCGGTCGTGCGGATGAAGTCGTCGTTGGAGATATTGAGCTTCGGCAGCAGCGCCCGGAACTCCTCGCTCACTTCGTCGGCAAACTGCTGCGGCGGAATCCCTTTCTTCTTCGCGCTCTGCTGCACTTTTTGCCCGTGCTCGTCTACGCCGGTCAAAAAGTGGACTTGGTCGCCCATCATCCGCCGAAAACGCGCTATAACGTCCGTCAGCACTTTTTCATAGGCGTGGCCCAAGTGCGGCGAACCGTTCACGTAATCGATCGCGGTGGTGATATAAAACGACTTCATGCTAGTAGCCGGACAACCAAACGCAGGCTTCGCCCGTTGTCGAAAGTTTTGACGCTCCCCTTGCGCCGACTCAGCTTTGGCCGATTCCGGCTCGCCGCCCCGCATGACTTCTTTCGTCCGCCTCCTTGGTTACTCCGCCCTGCTGCTCGCGTTGTTCTTGGCGACCGCACTCGCCGCGCAGACGTGGCTTCAAAACCAGACGGATCGCCTGCGCGCGGAAGCCATCGAGACCAAGCGCGCTCAGTTCAACAAAACCCTCGCCCCGCGCGCCACCGGCATCAACCCCAGCCCTAGCGGCGCCGTCGCCATGCGCTTTCTTCTGCTGGCCCTCGTTGCCCTGCCGCCGCTTGCCGGTGCCGCACCCACCGCGTCCCTCGATGATCCGGTCGCCCGCGCAGCGCTTCCCGAATTCCGGTTCATCCCCGCCGCCGACCCGGCCTCGCTCGCTCCTGCCGCGCCCGACCACGCCGACTCGAAAATGTGGCCCCGCTCGCAGGGTGACAACGCCTCCCGCCGCTACTCCGCGCTCACCCAGATCACCCGCGAGAACATCAAAGACCTTGCTCCCGCTTGGACGTTTCGCGCCGGCGACGGCGCATCCAACATCCAATGCACGCCCATCATCGTCGACGGCGTGCTCTATGCCCCGACTCCCGGCCGTGCCCTCGTCGCGCTCGACGCCGCCACGGGCCGTGAACTCTGGCGCCGCCCCCTAGCGGACAATCCAACTTCCAAACGACTCCAAGACGACCCCGCCCGCCGCGGCCTCGTTTACTGGCCCGGCGACGCCGAAAACTCTGCGCGCCTGCTCGTCGGCGCCGGAGATTTCATCTACGCCCTGGATCCAAAAACCGGCGAACCCCTCGCCTCGTTCGGGGCGGCCGGACGCACGTTGCTTCCTACCGGGACCACGGCTGCGGGTGCGGTCTTCCGCCACGTCTTCGTGACGACGGGTCTCTTCGGCGATGCCTTCGGCTACGACGTGCGCACCGGCCAACAACTCTGGCGATTTCGCTCCATTGCGCGCGATACCGACTTCGGCGCCGAGACTTGGGTCGAACCCCGCGCCGGCGCCAACGGCTGGAGCGGTCTTTCCATTGACGATGCCCGAGGGCTCGCGTTCGTCGCCTTTGGCGCCCCGCGCCCCGACATGGTCGGCGTCGACCGCCTCGGCGACAATCTCTTCAGCAACTGCGTCGTCGCGCTCGATGTGCTCACCGGCGAACGCCGCTGGCACTTCCAAGACGTGCGCCACGACATTTGGGATCTCGACGTCTGCGCCCCGCCCAACCTCCTCACCATCACGCGCGACGGCCGCCGGGTCGATGTCGTGACCAGCCTCTCCAAAGCCGGCCACCTCTTCGTCCTCGACCGCGTCACCGGCCAACCCGTGTTCCCCGTCCGCCTTCGCCGCGCCCCCGTCTCCACGCTCCCCGGCGAACGCACCGCCGACTATCAACCCGATCCCGAACTGCCCGAGCCCATCTCGCGCATGGGCTTTGATCCGGCCGACATCACCGAGCGAAATCCCGAAGCGCGCGCCTTTGTCGAGGCCCAGGTCGCCCGCTCGACCTACGGTTTTTTTCAGCCGTTCACCGAGGGAAAACCGAATCTCTTCACCGGCTCCCGTGGCGGGGCCGAGTGGTCCGGCGCCGCCGTTGATGTGCCGACCGGCCGGCTCTACGTGACCTCCAATCGGGTCGTTTCCAAAATCACCGTCATCGCCAACGACGAGCGCGAACGAGACCCGAAGTTTCCTCCCTCCGCCGGCGAGACCCTTTACGCCGAGCGCTGCGCCTCGTGCCACGCGCCCGCCCGTCAGGGCCTCGGCATGGTCCCACCTCTCCTCGGCCTGAAGGCGCGCATGACCGGCGCCGCCGTCGAGGAGATCATCGTCCAAGGCCGCGGTGTCATGCCGCCCAATCTCGTGCCCGACGCCGCCCAACGCCGCGACCTCGTCGATTTTCTCCTGCGCCGCAACCAACCGCCCTCGCGCTCCGGTAGCGGTGGCACCGGCGCCACGGACAACCCGCGCTATTTCTTCAACGGTTTCGGTTTCCTCAACGACCACGAGGGCTACCCCGGGATCAAGCCGCCCTGGGGTTTGCTCAACTGCTACGATCTCAACACCGGTAAAATTCTCTGGCGCGCCCCGCTCGGTGAACACCCCGAACTCGCGAAAGCCGGCGTACCCAAGACCGGCGCGCACAACCTCGGCGGCGCGAGCGTGACCGCCGGCGGCCTCGTCTTCGTCGCCGGCACCGCCGATGAAAAATTCCGCGCCTTCGACGCCGACACCGGGGCCGAACTTTGGTCCGCGAAACTCCCTTTCGCCGGCACCGCCGCACCCGCGATCTACGAGGTCGGGAACCGGCAGTTCGTGGTCATCACCGCCACCGGCGGCGGCCGCGTCGGCGGCGCCAGCGGTCCCGGCGACGCCTACGTAGCGTTCGCGCTCCCCTCGAAGTAGGGCGGGGTCTCCGACCCGCCCTCCCAGCCGCCGCCCAAGCCACGGGCGGGGTCTAAGACCTCGCCCTACGCGAGCCCCCGCACCCATTCCGCCAACCTCGCCCAAGCTCGCGCGCGATGGCTGATGCCGGCCTTCGCCGCGTCGCCGAGCTCCGAAAAACTGTGCTCGTGTCCCGCCGGCACAAACAACGGATCATACCCAAAACCCGCCCCACCCTTTGGCTCGTAGGCCAGCTGCCCTGCGCTCTCACCCTCGAAAATTTTCTCCTCTCCGCCCGGCCCGCACACCAGCAGCACGCACACAAATTTTGCGCCGCGACTTCCTTGCGGCACCTCGCGCATCACCGTCACCAGCTTGGCCAAGTTGGCCGCGCCGTCGCCCTGCGGCCCGGCGAAATACGCGGACTCCACCCCCGGCCCGCCGTTCAGCGCATCGACACAAAGACCGCTGTCGTCTGCGAGCACCCACGATCCCGCCGGTAATCTCTCCCATAGCGCCCGCGCCTTCTTCCGCGCGTTGCCGACAAACGTCCCCGAGTCTTCCACGACCTCGGGCATCCCGCCGACGGCGCGCGCCGAGACAATCTCCACGTTCAGGCCACCGGCCGTCGCGAGACCCTGCAACTCCGCCGCCTTGTGCGCGTTACCCGAGGCTAAATACAGTTTCATCAATCGAAAGCTTCGGCGGATAGAGCACGCGTCCGCGGGTGAGCACATCGTCACCGTAAATTTCCGACCGCACGTCGGCCAGCCGCAGAGCGTGCGCGAGGTTCTCCGTCCGGAGTCCAGTCAGCATCGGCTTGGCCCGCTCATCCGCCAGCAGCACCGGCGCGCGATAAAGAAACAAATAGTCCAGCTGCCGCTCCTGCACGAGCTGACTCATCAACTGCGCCCCGCCCTCCACGTAAACGCCGCTCAACCGGGCCTCGACGCAGCGCCGACGAAACTCCGCCCAGGTCACGCGCTGGGTCTGCGATTCACACACCCACACCTGCACGCCCATATCCCGCAGCTTCCGCACGTAACCTTGCCCCGCATTGGTCGTGGTCACCACGATCGTCCTCGCCCGGAATTCATCGGCATAAACGTGCGGCACAAACCGGTCACTCACCGTGCGCAGCCGCCCGTCGAAAACAAACCGCAGCGGACACCACACGTCCTGACCTTCCATCCGCGCCGTCAGCCTGGGGTTGTCCTTCAGCACCGTCCCCGCGCCCACCGCAATCGCCGGAAACAACCGGCGCCAACGGTGCACGTCGGCCCGCGCCTCCTCCCCCGTGATCCACTGCGAATCTCCCGTGCGACACGCCGTGCGTCCATCCAGGGTCACCGCCGCCTTGGCCGCGATCAACGGCTGTTGCCGCGTCACCCAGTGGTTGAAAATCAGGTTCAGATCCGCGCACTCCCGCTCCAACACGCCCGTGATCACCTCGATCCCCGCAGCCCGCAACACTCCGAAGCCGTGCCCTTGGTGCGCGGGAAACGGATCCGTCGCACCCACTACGACACGCTTGATGCCCGAAGCGATGATCGCCTCCGTGCACGCGCCCGTGCGCCCGTGCGTGCAGCAAGGCTCCAACGTCACGTAGAGCGTGGCGCCCGGTCGCGGCGGTTTTACGTACGCCATGAGCGCCAAACGCTCGGCATGGGGCCCGCCATCCGGCGCGGTCGCACCCTCGGCCACCACCCGCCCCTCTTCGACGATCACCGCTCCCACCATGGGGTTCGGATGCGTCGTGCCCCAGACGCGGCGCGCGACGCCCAGCGCTCGCCGCATGAAAATCTCGTGCTCAGCCGCGGACATACGGGTTGTGCTTCATCTCCTGACCCACCGTCGTCGGTTCGCCGTGGCCGGGGTAAACCGTCGTCGCCGGTGGCAACGAATAAATCTGCGCGCGGATCGAGGCTTCCAGTTGCGCGTGGTTGCCCAACGGCAAATCCGTCCGGCCAATGCTGCCGTTGAACAATGCGTCGCCCACAAACGCGGCTCCCGCCTTTTCGAAATAGAAGAGCACGTTCCCCGGGCAATGCCCCGGCACATGGCGCACTTCGACGTCCAGCCCGCATGCCGCGAGCCGCTCGCCTTGGGCGATCCAGTGATCGACCTTGATCGGCTCCAGCTTGATCCCGCGGTCGAGGAACGCAGTCATCACCTGGGGCGTCTCGATCAGCACTTGGTCGTGGCGGTGCGCCCGCACCTTGGCCCCGGACTCGCGCACGACCTCGGCTCCGCCCTGCGTGTGATCCCAATGGCCGTGCGTCAGCCAGAGCTCGGTCAGCGTGCATTTCTCGCTGGCCAAAATCGAAGCGACGTCCGCCCAGACATCGCCCGGCGCGTCGATGAGGAACGCCTCACCACGCTCGGGCGCAGTCAGCAAATACGCGTTGGTCTGAATCGGCCCGGCGGGCAGCACATGCAAGTTCACGCCGTCAATCCACGGGCTTTTCCCCGTCGCGCAATCGTGAAAACGCCCGGTCACTTCACTTGGACCGTCTTCGCCAAAACGCGTCCCGCCCGCTCGCCGGTGACCTTGCCGCTGTCCAACACCACGCGTCCGTTCACAATGACAACTTTCATGCCTTCGGAGTGGTGATGGGGGTCTTCATACGTCGCGACGTCCCGCACCGCGGCCAGATCGAAGACCGCTACGTCCGCCATGGCCCCGACCCGCAGCACGCCGCGCTCCGGCAATCGAAACACCGTCGCCGGCAATCCCGTCATCGAGTGGATCGCGCGTTCCAACGTGAGCACCTGCTCCTCGACCACGTAGCGGCGCAGCTTGCGCGGAAACGCCCCGAACGCCCTCGGATGCGGCACCCCGTCGCCGAGCGCGACCAACTCGCCATCGGAGCACGTCATCGTCCAGGGCTGCACCATGAACCGACGGATGTCTTCCTCGCCCATCACAAACGTCACGATCGACGCTCCGCCGGCCCGGATGATCCCGATCGCCGCATCGACCGGTTCGAGCACCTGTGCGCGCGCGATTTCATCAAGCCTTCGCCCCTCTAATGCGGGATCGGCCCGATGCCGGCTGATCATGATTTTCGCCGCCCCGGCGCGTCGCTCGATGTTTTCGAGCATCTCGGTCCGAATTTGAGCGCGCGTCTCCGCGTTGGCCAATCGCGCGCGCAACGCCCCGTCGCCACCCTCGCGGGCCCACGCCGGCACGATTGCCGCCGTCAGTCCCGTCGAGCCCGCCTCGTAGGGATATTGATCGGCAAAGATCTCCACGCCCTCCGCCCGCGCCGCGTCGATGTTTCTGATCACTTGCGCAGAAAGCCCCCAGACCCGCGGCCCCAGCGCCTTGATGTGCGTCACGATCCCCGGCAGCCGCGCCTCGCGGGCCACGCGGATCAACTCATCGACCGCCGCGACCAAGCCGACGTTGTAGTCGCTCTCGTCGCGGATGTGGCTCGTGTAAAAACCATCGAACTCCGCCGCCACGCGCGCCAACGCGATGTGCTCCTCGGTCTTTGAAAAATTGCCCGGCGTATAGAACGGCCCGGCCGAAAGCCCAAACGCCCCCGCCTGCATCGCGCGCCGCACGAGCCCGTTCATCTCCGTCTGTTCCGCCTCCGTGGGCGCGCGGTCGGCGTTCCCCAGCACGTCGATCCGCACCGAGTTGTGCCCGATGAGTTGCGCAACGTTTACGCCCGGGCGCTGCCGCTCGATCATCGCGCGTTGCAGCACCAAATCCGTGGGACCACCGCCATCCGGGTTGACGAATACGGTCGTGATTCCCTGCGCCAACAACGCCGCCGCGCCCGCCAGTTTCTCCCCGGCGAGAGCCGGCCCCGCATGCGAATGCCCGTCGATAAAGCCCGGCGCCACGTAGAGCCCCGCGGCCTCGATCACCTGCTTCGCCTTGGCCTCCGGCAGGCGACCCACCGCCGCAATCCGGTCGCCGTTGATCGCGACATCGGCGTAAACCCAAGGCGTGCCGCTGCCATCGAGCACACGGCCACCGCGGATCAAAAGATCGAACTCGGCCGCCATGACCGACACAGTCGGAAGAATACAGACAAGGAGGTAGAGCTTTAGCGCAGCCATTGGAGAAATGCCGTGGTTGTCGGTGCGTTCGTAAGGTCGATCAAAAAGCCGCCGGTCGCCGGGACAATGGCCTGCGCTCGCGGTGCCGGTCCGCGCCGCCGCACAATGGCGTTCATCGCCGCCACGGCGGTCGCCGTCGAGCCCACGCCAAAACCCACCAGTCCCGCCACCATCACCGCCGCCTCATGATCCCGGCCGAGTAGCGGCCACACGACAAACGCCGCGAAGGCCAGCGACAGCGCGATATTCAGCACCAAAATTACCAGCATCGGTCCGGCCACGTTCGCCAACTCCGCGAGATTCAGCGCGGTCAACGTCACCGCGAGAAACAGCGCGAGCAGCAATCCTCCGAGGCGCACCAGCGTCGCGCCCCGCAGCCACGTCCCTCCGGCCGCATCGTGCGCCGCGCGCACGGCCAACCCGACGAGCAGCGCGCCCATATAGGCCGGAAACGTCGCGCCCAGCTTAACCAATCCGAAGCTCACCCAGGCCCCCGCCTTGATGCACACCGCGACCGTCAACAGATGGACGACCGCTGTTTTCGGCTCGGATAAAAAATCCCGCAGATCTCCGACCACACCCGGCCTCGGAGTTGCCGGTCCGCTTTCGCGAGTCTCAACCCCGCTCACCGCCACTCCTCGTCTCCGCAGCAGCCACTCCGCCAACGGACCCGCCAGCAAACCGCTCGCCACCAACCCAAACGTCGCCGCCGCAGCGCCCACCGTTGCCGCCGCCGCAAACCCGGCCTCTTCAAACCGCGACGCAAAACCCAGCACCGTGCCGTGTCCGCCCACCAGCGTGAGCGAGCCGCAAACGACGCCGAGCAACGGCGGCGCGTCCAACGCCTTCGCCAGCCCGACGCCCACGAAATTCTGCAACACCGCCAACGTCGTCGCCGCCCCCAGCAGAATCACCAGCGCCCGTCCGCCCGTGCGCAGAATGCTCAACGGCGCCGCCAAACCCACGCAGGTAAAAAATCCGACGAGCAGCGGCAAATTGACCGCCTTGGCCGGCCGCGAAAACCACTCGGGCTCGGGCGTCGCCAGCCAAGTCCACCATCCCGCCGTGACGCGCGTCTGCCACGAAATCTGCAACAGCCCCGTCGCCTGCAAGCCGAGGACCAGAGCCGCCGCCAATAGCCCACCCGTCACCGATGCCGGGATATTGCACCGCACAAGTGCAGGCACCCGCCGCAAAAGCGCCTCGCCCGCGAACAACACGGGACAGGCCAAAACAAGCAACCACCAGGCAGAAATTGGCGAAAGAGTCATCGATAAGCAGGGGGGTGAGGCAACAGCCCGGCGCGATCATCGGACAAACTCCCACGGCGCTGGAAGCTCCATTTGCGGAGCGACGCGGAACGGAGCCGCGTATTGGCGGCTTGCCTCGCCGCATCGGCGTTTGTCACGTTTTAAGATTCTTATGCCTACTCTCAAGTTTGCCGTCTTACCAGGTGACTACATCGGACCCGAGGTCATGACCGAGGCCCTGCGCGTGTTCGAACACGTCGCCAAACAGGAGCACCTCACCCTCGCCTACACCACCGCCGACGTCGGCGGCGCGGGCATCGACAACCACGGCAAGGCCCTCCCCGACTCCACGCTCAAACTCTGCGCCGAGTCCGACGCCATTCTCTTCGGCTCCGTCGGCGGCCCGAAATGGGAAAAGCTCCCACCCAAAGAACAGCCCGAGCGCGCCGCTCTTCTTCCGCTGCGCAAGCATTTCACCCTCTTCGCCAACCTCCGTCCCGGCCTGCTTTACCGCGAGCTCACCGACGCTTCACCACTGAAGACCGAGCGCATCCCCGACGGCATCGACATCGTCTGCATCCGCGAACTCACCGGCGGCCTCTACTTCGGCCTGCCGAAGCAGACGACCACGCTCGCCGATGGCGACATCCAAGCCGTGGACACGATGGTCTACAAAAAATCCGAGATCGAACGCATCCTCCAAGTCGCCATCACCGCCGCGCGCGCTCGCAAAAAGAAGCTCTGCTCCGTCGACAAGGCCAACGTCCTCGAGACCTCCGTGCTCTGGCGGAAAACCGTCACCGAGTATTGCGCCGCCCACGCGCCCGACCTCGCGCTCAGTCACATGTATGTCGACAACGCCGCCATGCAGCTCGCGCGCGATCCCAACCAGTTCGACGTCTTCGTCACCGAAAACATGTTTGGCGACATTCTCTCCGACGAGATGGCCGTCATCTGCGGCTCCCTCGGTATGTTGTCCTCGGCGTCGCTCGGCACGGGCAAAAACTCTCTCGGCCATCCCTTTGGTCTCTACGAGCCCGCCGGCGGCACCGCGCCCGATATCGCGGGCAAAGGCATCGCCAATCCCTGCGCGCAGATCCTCTCAGTCGCGCAGATGCTTCGCTATAGTTTCGCCATGGAGACGACCGCCCAACGCATCGAGGCTGCCGTCAAGAAAGCCGTCACCGGCGGCACGCGCACCGGCGACATCGCCTTCGGCAAACCTTCGGTCGGCACCAAGGCTATGACCGACGCGATCATCGCGAATCTCTGATCTCGAAGCTCTGAAGCCCGTCAACCTTGCTCGATTGTTTCCCTGCAGCCCCTTTCCTACTTCCATGATCTCCGCGCAAATCCGCCAGTCGTTCCTCGATTTTTTTGCCAAGCAGGGCCACACGATCGTCCCGTCGGCCTCGTTGCTGCCGGACTCGCCCGGGCTGCTCTTCACCAACGCCGGCATGAACCAGTTCGTGCCCATCTTCCTCGGTGATCGCGCCCCCGACGTCTCCAAGTGGGCCGGCGTCAAACCGTCCAAAGACACCCGCGCCGCCGACACCCAGAAATGCATCCGCGCCGGCGGCAAACACAACGACCTCGAGGACGTCGGCTTCGACACCTACCACCACACGCTCTTCGAAATGTTGGGCAACTGGTCCTTCGGCGACTACTTCAAGAAAGACTCACTCAATTGGGGCTGGGAACTCATCACCAAGGTCTGGGGCATTCCCGCGAAGCGCCTCTACGCCACCGTTTACTCGCCCAACAAAGCCAAGGGCGATCCCGCCGAGTTCGACCAAGAGGCCTACGATATCTGGGCCGAGATCTTCCGCAAAGAAGGCCTCGATCCGGCCCTCCACATTGTCCACGGCAACAAGAAGGATAATTTCTGGATGATGGGCGACACCGGTCCCTGCGGCCCGTGCTCCGAGATCCATTTCAACCTCCTCCCATCCGACGACGAAGTCGAAGGCCGCAAGGGCGTTAACTCCTCCAGCCCCCGCTGCATCGAGATCTGGAATCACGTCTTCATCCAATTCAACGCCAACGCCGACGGCACCTTCTCGCCGCTCGCCGCCAAGCACGTTGACACCGGTATGGGCTTCGAACGCGTCGCCGGCATTCACGCCTCGACGAAGGGTTTTACCGATTTCACCCCCGAGCCCTCCAACTACGAGGCCGACGTCTTCGCGCCGCTCTTCGCCAAGATCACCGCGCTCTCGGGCAAGACTTACGCCCGCACCGTTCCCACCAAACGCGAAGGCCTCACCGAGCAGGAAAACACCGACATCGCCTTCCGCGTCCTCGCCGACCACGCGCGCACAATCAGCTGCGCCATTGCCGACGGCATCATGCCCGGCAACGACGGCCGTAACTACGTCATCCGCCGCATCCTCCGCCGCGGGATTCTCTACGGCAAAAAACTCGGACTCGCCACGGGCTTCTTCGAACAACTTGTCGCCCCCGTCGTCGAGTCCCTCGGCCCCGTGTTCCCCGAGCTCGTCGCTCAACAGGACATTATCCGCCGCGTCATCCGCGCGGAGGAAGAGAGCTTTGGCCGCACGCTGGAGCGCGGGCTACAGATTTTCACGAAGGCAGCTGGGGCTGGCGCAGTCTCCGGAGCGACCGCATTTGAGCTCTACGATACCTACGGATTTCCTCTGGATATGACGCAGCTTTTGGCCGCCGAGCGCGGACTCGCTGTGGACGCCGCTGAGTTTGAGCGCCTGATGGAGGAACAGCGAAAACGAGGCCAAGCCTCGACCAAAAAAGTCATCGTTGTCGCTGCCACCGAGGGTGACACCAGTGTTGATCTTCAGGCTACCAAGTTCCTCGGCTACGACCAACTGACTGCCCACGCCCAACTCATCGACGTCATCACGGCCGAAAAGGACACGTTTCTCGTATTTGATCAGACGCCCTTCTACGCCGAGATGGGGGGCCAAGCCGGCGATACCGGCACCGCGCTGATCAACGGCCAGCTGGTCCACATCACCGATTGCGTAAAGGACAAAGCCGGCCGCCACCTGCACAAGGTCGCCTCCGACGGTGGGAGCGAGCTTGCTCGCGACTCCCGCGCCGAACTCTCCGTCAACGTCGTCCGTCGCCGCGCGATTTCCCGCCAGCACTCCGCCGCGCACTTGATCCATTGGGCGCTCCGCAAGGTCCTCGGCACCCACGTCCGACAGGCCGGCACCTCGAAGACGCCCGAGCGCATGCGCTTCGATTTTTCCCACTTCGAAGCCGTCACCCACGCCCAGCTCCGCGAGGTCGAACAGCTCGTCAACGCCAAGGTCATCGACAACGCCAAGGTCGAAACCTACGAGACCGAGTTCGACCAGAAGCCCGAGGGCACCCTCGCCTTCTTCGGCGATAAATACGGCGCGTTCGTCCGCGTCGTCGATATCGGCGGCTATAGCCGCGAACTCTGCGGCGGCACCCACGTCAGCACCGCCGGCGAAATCGGCCTCATCAAGATCGTCGCCGAGATGGCCGTCGCCGCCGGCACGCGCCGCATCGAAGCCGTCGCCGGCCAGGCCGCCATCGACTTCATTAACGCCCGGGAAGCCGCACTCGCTGCCGTCAACGCCCACCTCGGCGCCGGCACCGCCGACGTCACCAAGAAACTCGAAGCGCTCCTCGCCCACCAAAAGGAACTCGAGAAGCAGCTCAAGGCTTTCCAACAGAAAGCCCTCGCCAGCCTCGCCACCGAGCTCGCCGCCAAAGCCACCGTGCGCGACGGCCTCAAATTCGTCTCTGCAGTCGCGCCCGTTGACGATCAGGAAGCCCTGCGATCGCTCGGCTCCCAAGTCCTCGGCCTGCTCGGCGAAGGCGTCGTTCAACTCGGCGCCACCTTCGGCGACAAGGCCAGCCTCGTAGCCTTCTGCTCGCCCGCTGCGATCAAGGCCGGCCACGCTGCCGGTAAGATCGTTCAGACCATCACCGCCCAGATCGGCGGCAAAGGTGGTGGTAAACCCGATTTCGCCATGGGCGGAGGTAAAGACATCGGGAAACTCGCTGAGATCATGAGCGCGTGACCCTTCGGCAAATGGCAGTCGCTACGCTGCCATTTGGCAAAATCGTACAATCCCGCCGGATCTGATCGAGCACCCGAAGCGAGTGCCGAAAAACTGGCGAGCCACACCTTACGGGGCTGAAACGCAGACGTTCGGATCAGAATGGGCCAAGGCCGGCCGAAGCGTCGCCCTGCGGGTGCCGAGCTCAATTGTTCTTGGCGAATTCAACTATCTGTTGAATCCGACTCATCCCGATTTCTCGAAGATCGAAATCGGTGCCGTCGCACCCTTTGAATTTGATTCAAGAATTCGTGCCTGAAACGAACCCCGTCCACCCCGCCGGAGCCTTGCCAGCGCTAGAACTTACCCCACGTTAGCAACGATGAAGCTTGAGCCAGTCATTGCTGAGATCGTGGATGAGCTTTCCGATTTTTTGGACGGCACGAAAGACCGGGACGAAGCGCGCACTCGTATCGCCGAGAGGCTGGAAAGTGATTTTTTCCACCTGCCGTCGACCTCCCGCCTGGCCGTGATCGAAGCCGTGATGGCGCAGCTCGAGGCCGTTGAGCACTTCGACGTCGAATACGTCGGAACCCCGTTTAAGGACGAATCTAAGCTAGACGAAAAAGCGCGCGCATGAATCCAAAATCACCTGCGCTCGTGGCCATCCTCGCGTTCAATGGCAACAACCAGCTCGCCGTCCGGCGGCTCGGCTCGAAGGCAGGCTTGCCCTTCACCGGGACTGATCTGGCGATGGCCAATGCGCGACTAGAGTCATCGTTCCCCACGCACACCCCTGCCGCCGAATACTTCTCCGCGGATGCAGCCGGTCGGAGCTACCGGGTCTTTTTCTCCCGCGTCGACGGCGCGCCGGCAGACAGCGAGATCGCATTTCAATCGCTCGATACCCTTTCAAGCGACCCGGCGGCGTTGGCGCCTGCTCTGGGCGTGATACTCGGGAAGCTCGAACCTTACTTGGTCGATATTCCCTACCTGCACTTGGGCGAAAACGACTTCATTTACAAATTTCGCCCCGCGCAGGAACGGAACATGGCTATTTACGAACAGGATTTGGCCGCCAGCTCGCTCTACCAGTCACAACTCTGCGCCGCGATCAAGGCGCTGGCCCGACAGCACGAGCGCACGGCGACCGCGCCAGTGATCCTAGATTTTGGTGCGGCCCACTATGTCATACCGAGCCACTTTGGATTTTGCCTCGGCGTCAAAAATGCAATCGAGCGCGCGTATGAAACCCTAGCGGAGAATCCCGGGCGGCGCGTCTTCATGCTGTCCGAGTTGATCCACAATTCATTCGTCAATGAGGACCTGCTTCGACGCGGCCTGCGCTATATCCAAACCGACAAGGGCCACGCCTACACCGTCGACGGAACCGAGGGCTCGTCCGACCTGTGGGACACGCTTACACCCGACGACATCGTTATCATCCCGGCGTTTGGCGCGACCGATGAGGATAAGCGGCGCATCGTGCGCCGAGGCCTGGGGTTCAGCAAATATGACGCCACCTGCATGCTGGTCGAAAAAGTTTGGAAAGCAGCACGAGCCTACGGTCGGGAGGGCTACACGGTAATCATTCACGGCAAGAGTGAACACGAGGAGACCAAAGCGACATTCTCCAACACCCGCCGGTATGCCCCGGCTGTGATCGTGCGCAACATCGACGAGACGCGGCAGCTCGCCGCACTCATTGCAAGCGACGACCCATCCGTCCGAGCGGAGTTTTACACCCGATTCGCGGGCAAACACACCCCGGACTTTGATGTCGAACGGCACTTCGAGCGGGTCGCGGTAGTGAACCAAACCACGCTCCTGATGAACGAGACCTTGGGCATCATCGAACATCTAAGAAGTGTTTATCGCGCCAAATACGGCGACGACTCACGTGTGGGCGGAACGAGTCGGCGGGATACGCTCTGTTACGCAACCCAGGTGAACCAAGATGCGCTGAGCCGTGCCTTGGCTGAGCCTCTCGATGCAGCCTTCGTGATTGGCGGAAAAAACTCGTCCAACACTTACCAGCTCCACCGGCTCTGCAACGAGCGGCTCGGAACCAAGTCGTTTTTTATCCAGAGTGAGTCGGACATCACGTCCCAGTTCGAAGTCCAACACTACGTTTACGGCGGCGGCGTAGGCCACACGGAGGCTCGGGAACTGTGGCCCGAGGATGCGTTGGCCGAGCGAAACGGGGCGGCTATCCCGCCAAAAAGAATCCTGATCACTGGTGGAGCCTCGTGCCCTGACGGCATCATTCAGCAGGTCATCACCCGTCTAAACTCATTTTTCCCGAGCCAGCGACTTAGACCCATCAGCACGGTGCTTAAAGACTTGGAGGGCTGATAGCGGCAGCCCTTATTCTTCGCCGCGTTTTCCTTACGTTGTCCACGGCCCCAGGGCCCGCCCGCTTGTTCGAAAGCTCAGCTTAGAATTTGTAAGTCAAACCCGCCCGGAAACCGTTCAGACCGTTAAGATCAACATTGGAGACATAGTTGGCGTTGGCCGTGGCGATTTCTTGATCGTAGCTCCCGGTCGCCTGATAGACCGCCCCGACATAAAAGCCCGTGCGCTCGGTGGCGTCGAATTGCAGGGTGGCGTCAGCATAATAACCGGCCAGAAACTTGGTGGCTTCATCCTCGAGATCGACAGAGAGCTCTGCTCCGGTTTCGGGCTGAAAGGCCTCATTAACCGAATAGGTTGATCCGGCATACACCCCCGCAAATCCGGCACTCGCCATGACTCTGAGCCGTGTTGTGATTTGAAAGGAAACGGAAGGACCGACCCGCACCGTATAATACGCCCCTTTAAGTTTCCAACGGTTGCGGACACTTGAAGAATCGTCTGCAGAAACCCTGCTCCGATCAATCGGCCGATTGCTGAGCAACGTGGTGGTATCAGCCGTGTCAGAACTCGTCGTGCCATCGGCGTTGACCACCGAAGTTGTGACCGAAGACGGCGCCGAATAAGGCGCTGCCGGCGGAAGGCGCCCGAACAAATTGTAAGTATCCGTGACGGTTGTGAGCCGCGCCGCCACCGCATCCTCGAGACTCGAGGCGATATCGTTCACGCCCGCAGCGGCGATGATGCTCCAGTCAAAGCGGTTCAGCAGTTTGCCCATGTCGTAGGCAACCCCCAACTCCATGCCGGAAGTGCGCCCCGCATCCCGGCTTCGAATTCGGGTATCGGTGATGTCGGCCGAATAGGTACGAAAGAGCATGTAGCCGTCGGCGGTCAGCTGTTTGTCAGAAATAAAATTCCAAGTGTTGGTCTTGCCATCATTGGGCGCCGAGAGGGTTGAGGTGGTGCCATCACCGTTGTCCACGACGGTCGTTCGGGCGTCGATCGACACGCTGCCATCGTGGTAGGTGCGCGGCTCCAAGCCGAGGATATCGGTCCCGCTTTGGACATCCGTGGTCAATTTGCCTTTGCCGGAGAACGACGTCTTCGGACCGCTCATGTTTCGGGCGCCAAATTGCATCGTCGATTTGGGCACGTAAATGAACTCATCCAAATTGGAAAAATCGGGAATCTCGGTCGGCGGGGCCTGACGCTCCTCCTGAGCGCTCAGCGCGCAGGTAAAAAGGATGCCAAGGGATAATACCAAACGTGGAGATTTCATAATAAAGATGCCGCCCTCGTTGACGGCCGGGAGAAACAAATGTTGCATCGAAATTCGAGCAATCGAAGGAACAGGTCAACGCGAGATTCCTCCATCGTTTTCTCGCCCGATCCTTGCTTCGAAAATGAGCGATCACTCGTTGAACTCGTCTCGGACGCGGACCGCTTCAGCTTCCGCCTTTATGGCCACCGCCGCCTCAGAGATCGCCAGCGGCCCGCGGTTCAAACCGCGGCGCCGAGGCAAGGCCAAGATCGTTCGAACTGAGCCCGGACGGGTCGCAGCGAGTCGTGGATCTAAAGAATCGTCCATGAAAGGATCGCGCTCATCGCCCGACCATCCCGGGGAGCGAGCTGCTACCACCCGCCAAAGCTACTGCTCAAGCAGACGCGAAAGCGCCCCGAAGAAACCCAATTTTCCATTTGGGCTGGATTTTCCGCCGGCCGATCGAGGTTTGAGCAGCGCGGCAGTGAGCCTCACCCTCGCTCCGAATCCCCCTTTTTCTCGGGGCCGGAAAAATCCGTTGACAGTGCCACGAGCGTAGGCGTTTCTCTGCCTCCCATTCGTTGCAGGGTGGAGCAGCCTGGTAGCTCGTCAGGCTCATAACCTGAAGGTCGCTGGTTCAAATCCAGCCCCTGCACCCAATTTATAAGCCCTCCCTCTGCTCGGGAGGGCTTTTTGTTTTCAGCGACCCAACGATCGGATCACCGCGTTGGCAAAAGCTTATTTATAAGGCACTTAACCAATTTCAAAGCGCACGTTTAATCCGCGAGAATTGCGTCTAGAATCGCCTTCGTGCCGTAGCGCACAGCATCGGTCGTCGGCAAACCCGTCGCCGCCGCCGTCGCGGCGATCTCGGCTCGTGCGGTGGCGTCATCGAGCCCCCAGGTGTTGAGCGCGATGCCCATCACGCGCGCGGGCGCCAAGGCCCCGGCGGCGGTCGCCACGCGTTCATAAAATTCTACCACGGCCGGCAACGGCGGGATCGTGATGTCGGGAAACGCGTGGAGATGTTTCATCCCGGCTTTGTGCACGAGCACAAGGTGCGTCGGCTGCGTGCCGCGTAACAAAGGTAACGTCGCCGTCGATGCAGGGTTCAACATCGAGCCTTGGCCTTCGACCCAGAGCACGTCGTTCGTCGGACCGTAGCGCATTAATTCCGCTTCGACCGCGCCACTCGCGTAATCCACGCGCACCGCATCCAGACACATGCCGGAGCCGCAAATCATCATACCGGTCTGGCCCGTGCCAATGAACGCCGACTTAGAGCCGCGCGCTCGCGCCTCGCGGTCAAACTCCAGCGCCGCGGTCATTTTGCCGATGTTCATATCGGTGCCGACAAAGAGCACACGCTTACACGGCAAGTTCCGCGCCGCCGCCGATCCGGGTTTTAATCCCGCCGGCTCGCGCCGCATGTCCCACACATAAACGCCCGGGCGCACCGCCGCCGCGATCTCGGGGTCCGACAAAAGCGGCGTGTGACAACCGTTCCAAAGTGAAACACCGCCACGGATCGCCGGCCGCAAATCCGTCCACCATTCCTCACGCACGATGCCGCCACTCGGCGAGATGCCGATGGCGAGCGCCGTGGGTTTGCTCGCCAGCGCTTCTTCCGCACTGGCGACGACGCGAATATCCGGCACATCCGGCATTTTACTGACTTCGCGCAACGAGCGCCCGGCCGTCTCGCGATCGATCACCGCGACGACTTCCGCACCACGATAACGCAGCAACGACAGACCGGTCTTGCCGTATCGCGTGGAGAAACCTCCGTGTTGCAAAATCGCCAACCGCTGCGGCTGGCTCACGATTTCAGGCGTAGGATTAGACATGGGAAACTCCGAAGCCGGGTTGAGACGAAAGGCGCAGCCGACCGGCGATCAGCGCAGCGCCTTGGAAAACGTCGTCCTCGAGATTGAGATGACTGTCGAGATCGAGGTAATTCACGAGCCCGCCGAGTTGCGCAGCCGCCGTATTGGCGAGCGCGCTGTTGCCATAACAACCGACTAAAATCTTCAGCCCATGCGCCCGCGCCGTGTGCACGAGCCGCAACGCGCCATCCAGTCCGCCGCACTTCATGAGCTTGATGTTAATCCCATCAATACTGCCCGCGATGCGCACGAGTTCCTCAGCGGTTCGGCAACTTTCGTCGACGATCAGCGGCATTTTCATCGTCGCACGCAACGCCGCTAAATCCTTTTCCTGCCCTCGCGGCAAGGGCTGTTCGAGGTGATCCACGCCGCGCTCGGTGAGCCACGCCGCCATCTCGATCGCCGTCGCCAGCGACCAACCGCCGTTGGCATCCACGCTGACGCGCATCCCCGCCGGAATCGCCGCGAGCACCGCCGCAAACATCGCGCGATCCGCCTCCGCGCCGGCCTTCGAGCCGAGCTTCACTTTGAACGCGCGGACATCGCCCGATTCCAACCACAAGCGCACGCGTTGCGCCGCCGCCTCGGGCGCCGCGATGCCGACCGTCACCGAGGTCAACGGGCCCGGCGTCGCCGGCAACCCCAACAGCCGCCACACCGGCTGACCGAGCCGTTTTCCGAGCCAGTCCCACAGCGCGAGATTCACCGCCGCGATGAGACCTGACGGCGCGCCCTCGGCCCGCAACCGGCGGTCGATTTCAATTCTCTCCCACGCCGTCGCCCGTTCCAACCAACCCCGATTCGCCGCCAGCGCCGCCTCGCAGCCCTCGACCGTCTGCGGCTGCTCGTCGATCGCAAACGGCACGGCCTCACCCCAACCGGCGACGCCGTTTTCCGTCCAGCGCAACCAACCCATCAGCGTGTGCGTCGACGTGCCCCGACTGATGGTAAGCGGCACCCGCTTCGTGAACTGCTGAAAGCTAAATTCGATTTGGACCATGTGACGCTGTTTCGCCATTCGCCGTGAAAAAGAAGCCCGCGTCAACGCCGCCAACTAAGCGCTGAAATCCCGCATCACTCAATTTTTGGACCTATTGCGCATGAGGTAGAGCCGGGACCTCCGGGCCCGGCCCCGGCGCCACCGGTAAAAGAGCAACGTTCGCCCACGATAGATATCAGGCCGGAGCCCAACTCAGGAGACGTAGGGCAAGCCGAGGGCCGCGAGTTGGAGCGGCGACGCCCCCGTCGCCGTTGACGGGCGGAACGCGACGGGGCGTCGCGTCTCCAAGCCAAACAGAAAGGAGCGGGCGCGAGGAGTGAAGCAAGCCTGCGCCCGCCCACTCACTTCGCCGCTTTCACCGGCACGTAATCATCCGGGCTAAACGCCGGCGACGTAATCGCGTAAAACTCGAGCGTTGAATCCGCCGCCGCGGTTAAGGAATGCGCCACGCCCGGCCGCATCACCACGACTGCGCCAGTTACAACCGCCGTGGTCTCGCCAGCGACCATCGCCGTGCCTCGTCCCGCAATGATCAGGAAAAACTCCTCGCCCACCTTGTTGTAACTCTGCCCGGAGGACTTGCCCGGCTGCAGGAGGAATCGCGCCACGCTCACCCGCTCCGTGCGCGCTTGCCCGATGCGACCGATCAATTCACGCAACACCACGCCCGGTGCCATCGTGAAAGGCGGCACCGAGTCCGGCTCGAAGACCGTCTTCTCCGCCGTCTTCTTCAACTCGGGGACCGGCGCCGTCTTCGGCCGCGTCGCCTGCTCCGGCCGCATCAGCTCGCCAATGAGCTTCGTCCACGCGGGATAGTTCCGCGCCAACTCGTCGCGATACGCCGTCTCGAAATCCCCGTAGTCAAACCCCGGCGCCAGCGTGCACCCGAAAAACGTGTAGGCTTCCGGCGTCGCCTTCACCGGCCGCCCGCCCATCCACACGCCAGCCGGCACCGTGTATTGCGGATGTTGCCCCGCGAAAACATCCGGGCCGATCACGACGACTTCACCCCGACCATCCGGATGCAGCAACAGTAACTCCAGCGGATCCCCGAGGTAAAAATGCCAGACTTCATCCGTCTTGAGCCGGTGCATCGCGGAAAAATCCTCGCGCGTCGCAAGCGCATAGATCGCCGTGCCCGCCACGCGCGGCGAACCGTAGCGCGCAGGCAACGCCGCCGCCGGGATCGTGTCCTTGCTCCCGTAGGTGACGTGAAACCACGCGCCTTCGACGGGAATTTTCTCCATCTTAAAATGTTCGATCAACTTTTGGGCCGTTCCCACCGGAGCTGCCACGCCGACCGCGCACATGCCCAAGCACATCGCGGCGACCAAAACGAACGATTCGGGAGAAATGATCATCTGCCGATTTGGCCGACGACTTACCCAAAAGGGAACGTTTTCCTGCGCCACGCGCCTAGAACTTCCACTCCACCCCGCCGAACGCGCCGAAGCCGAGCGCAGGGTAGCCGTTCACCTCCTCGTAGCTTTCGTCGAGGAGATTTTCGAGGCGCGCCTTCACCGTGAGCCGCGGCGTGACCTGCCATGCCGCGTAAACGCGGGTCACCGAAAAATCCTCGTGATCGATCTGGGCAAACGTCCGCGCGTTCACATCACGCCGGTTCGCCGCGAAGGTCGCGCCGGCCCCCACGCTCACACCGCCTCCGAAGTCGCGCCACGCATCGGCGCTGCCGCTCTGGCGCGGCCGCCGCAGCAGCCGCGTATTCGAAGTCAGATTCTGGGCTTCGAGATACGTGAAGCTCGCCCGCACCTCGACCGCGCCCGGCAACGTCGTCTTCGCCGAGAGTTCGGTGCCACGCGTGCGCGCCTTCTGGATGTTTTCCACGCTGCGAAAATTCGACGTGCTCACGATCAGGTCGGTGTAATCCGTCGAGAACCACGTCGCGCTCAATGTGCCGCGCTGCCCCGGCAGATAATAGTCCGCGCCCGCGTCCCAAGCCCGCGCGCGCTCGGGGCGTAGGTTGGGATTGCCCGCGTAGAAAGCGCTTTGTCCGTAGAGATCCAAGAAGCTGGGCGAGCGAAACGCCGTGCCGTAGGTCGCGCGGAGTTTTACCGCGCGCTGCGCCACGAGCCATGCCGCCGTCGCCCGGCTCGTCGTCGCTCGGCCAAACGTATCGAAATCATCGCTGCGCAATCCGCCGGTGAGATAAACGGTGTCCACCGGCGAGAATTCATCCTGCGCGAAGATCGCGAACAGGCCCTGCTTTTTGTTGATGTCGCCGAAGCCGGTGTTGCGCGTGTGGTTCGCCTCGGCCGTAAAGCCGGCGGTCATTTTGTGGCGCTCGATGCCCGAAAAAGTCGTCTGAGTATCGAGCACGGCACGGCGGTTCTTCACGACGGTAAACGCCGTCGCTCGGCCCACGCGCGGACCCTCCGCGACGAAGCGACGATCCTGCCCGCCGAGCACCGTGCGCGCCGTCCAGGCATCGGCTAATTTTACTTCGGCGAAGGCGGTCACGAGCACGTTATCCTCGCGCGTGGAGTTATCGGGGTCTTTGGTAAAGCGGTCGCCGGGGTCGCCGTAGTCACCGTGAAACCAACGCGCCGTGCCGCCGATGCTCACGCGTTGGTTAAGTGTGCGGTCGAGTCGCAGCGTGGTGGTGGCCGAGGTAAATGAATTGTTGGGGCGGTCGTTCGCCGTGCGGCCGCCGGCCGAGGCGAAGTTATAGCTGTTGGCCCCGCTCGCGCCTTGGGCTGAGACCGAGCCTTGCACCGTGCCGAAGCTGCCGGCCTCAGCCGCGATCCGGGCGCTGGGCGCGCCGGTGCCGCGCTGGGCGCGCAGGGCAATGACCCCACCGATCGCCTCGCCGCCATAGAGCGTGCTTTGCGGTCCGTGCGCGATTTCGAGGCTGTCGCACGCGCTCACACACGCGCCGCCGAGAAAAACCTGATAATCCGTGTTCGGGTCGTTGAGGCGAATGCCGTCAACGAGGAAGAGCGTCTGGTTGGAATTCGCCCCGCGCATAAAGAGCGAGCCGAGCGCGCCGCTGGACCCAGAGGAGAAAAGCGGCGTGCCGCTGTTGCCGCCAAGCGCGTCCTTGAGCGAGGTCTGCTGGCGCCGCGCGAGGTCGGCCGCCGTGATTTGATCGACGACGGTCGCGAGCGTGGTGGGTGCCGCCGGTGTGCGCGTGCCGGTCGTCACGAAGGGGTCGAGTTGGGCCGGCGTGACCTGGGCGCGAAGGCCGAGGTCGGTGCCGATGCTCGAAAGCAGCGATGCGGCAGCAAGCCGCGCGAGGGCGGCGAATTTGATTTTATGCATAGGTGTCTGTCTTCCTAGTCAGGCAAGAGCAGGCGCAACCCGCCGGGTTTTCAGTGTAGTTGGCTGAAAAGCCGGCGCGGCCATGGCTACCCTCACGCTTCATTTTACGATGAAGATTTCGCAGCCGCCGCGCGTAATCGCGGCGGACGCGTGAGCTTTCAAAAGATCAGATATTCGGACTCCGCATATGTCGTCGCGTCGCCGCCCGCGCCTTTCGGCCCGCACGACGGGACAGTGCCTCGCCCCTCGCCTTCACCGGGTTGAGTGTCCCGATTGACTTTGCCCGAAGCCGCCTGACGGACGACTCGGTGGGGGTTTGTGATGCGATACCGCAGCGTAACTGTGGCCGGTTTTCACGGCCTTCCCTGTTTCTAAGAAATTTCAAAAGAACGTCAGGCGCCGTCAGAATCTTTGGCCCCGTCGTATAATCAAGCCTCATCATATCAACGCATGAAGATGTGTAGATATGAAATCTTGCCAACGTCGTTTCGCCTCCTAATTTTCCCGCCATGTCGAAGTCCGCTCCCCCCATGACCGAAGCCGAGATCGCCCTCCGCCGCACCCTGGCGGAGCGCATGGTCATCATCGATGGCGCCATGGGCACGACCATTCGCAGTTACAATATTACCGAGGCGCAGGCCCGCGGCGAACGCTTCAAAAACGCTCCCAAGGACCTCCAAAACAACGGCGACATTTATTCCCTCACCTGCCCCGACCAAATCAGCGACATCCACCGGCGCTTCCTCGAGGCCGGCGCCGACATCATCGAGACCAACACCTTCTCCGCCACCGCGATTGGCCAGAGCGAATTCTTTATCGAGGACCCGCGCGAAAAGGGCGGCAAGAAGACGCCCGCGTTCTATCAAGAGGTCATCGAAAACCAGTTTCTTCAGGAACTCGCGCACGACATCAATTTCCACTCCGCCCGCCAGTGCCGCATCTGCGCCGATCGCGCGCACGCCGCCACCGGTCGCCGCCGCTACGTCGCGGGCGCCATCGGGCCGTTGACCGTCTCCCTTTCCAATTCGCCCGACGCTGATGATGCGGGTTTTCGCGTCGTCACCTTCGACCAGTGCAAGGCCGACTACCGCCGCCAGATCCGCTCGTTGATCGCCGGCGGCGTGGACCTCCTGCTCGTTGAAACGATCTTCGACGCCCTCAACGCCAAGGCCGCGCTCGTCGCCGTCGAGGAAGTTTTCGCCGAGGACAAAATCAAACTTCCGCTCATGATCTCCGCCGCGGTCGGCCTCGGCGGCGAGACGATGATCTCCGCGCAGACGATCGGCGCGTTTTGGAATTCGGTGCGGAATCACAATCCGCTTTCCGTCGGCCTCAACTGCTCCATCGGCCCCGATCTGATGCGGCCATTCCTCGCCGAACTCGCCGGCAAGGCCGACACGTTCGTATCCGCCTACCCGAACGCCGGCCTGCCAAATCCGCTCACGCCCACCGGCTTCGATCTCGAGCCGAACGACATGGCCCGCTTCATGGCCGAGTTCGCCGACAGCCACCTGTGTAACATCGCCGGCGGCTGCTGCGGCAACACCCCCGAGCACATCGCCGCGATCGCCGAGGCCGTCGCGCTTAAGCCCGTCCGCAAGGTCAACGTCCTCAAGCCCGAGATGGCCCTCTCCGGCTCCCTGCCCTTCACGCCCGTCGCCGGCACCTACCTCATGGTCGGCGAACGCACCAACGTCGCCGGCTCCCCAAAATTCGCCAAGCTCGTCAAAGCCGGCAACTACGAGGAGGCCGTCTCCGTCGCCCGTCAGCAGGTCGACAACGGCGCCAACGTCATCGACGTCTGCATGGACGACGGGCTGATCGACGGCGTCGCCGCGATGACGCGCTTCCTCCAACTCATCGGCTCCGAGCCCGAGATCACCAAGGTCCCCATTATGGTCGATTCCTCGAAATGGGAGGTGATCGAGGCCGGCCTGAAATGTCTTCAAGGCAAAGGCATCGTGAATTCCATCTCGCTCAAAGAGGGCGAGGAAAAATTCCTCGAACAGGCGCGCACCATTCTCCGTTACGGTGCCGCCGTCGTCGTGATGGCCTTCGACGAAAACGGCCAAGCCGCCTCTTACGCCGAAAAAATCCGCATCTGCGAACGCGCTTACCGCCTCCTCGTTGATCAGGTCGGCTTCCCGCCCGAAGACATCATTTTCGATCCCAACATCCTCACCGTCGGCACCGGCATCGAGGAGCACAACAACTACGCCGTCGATTTCATCGAGGCCACGCGCTGGATCAAAGCCAACCTCCCGCACGCCAAGATCAGCGGCGGCGTCTCCAACGTCTCCTTCAGTTTCCGCGGCAACAATCCCGTGCGCGAGGCCATGCACGCCGCGTTCCTCTATCACGCCATCAAAGCCGGCATGGACATGGGCATCGTCAACCCGTCGATGCTAGAGGTCTACGAAGAGGTGGACAAAGAACTCCTCGTGCTAGTCGAGGACGTGATTCTCAACCGCCGCCCCGACTCCACCGAACGCCTCGTCGATTTTGGCGAAGCGTTAAAAACCTCCGTCTCCGAAGGTAGGAGCTCGCTTGCGAGCGATTCCGCGCGCGTCCTTGAGGCTTGGCGGTCCGGCACCGTCGAAGCGCGCCTCTCGCACGCCCTCGTGAAAGGCATCGACGCCTTCATCGACACCGACACCGAGGAAGCCCGCCAGAAATACGGCAAGCCGCTCACGATTATCGAGGGCCCACTCATGGACGGCATGCGCGTCGTCGGCGACCTCTTCGGCGCCGGCAAAATGTTTCTCCCGCAAGTGGTGAAGTCCGCCCGCGTCATGAAGAAGGCCGTCGGCTATCTCCAGCCGTTCATGGAGCAGGAAAAAGCCGAACTCGTCGCCGCCGGCGGCGTCGCCAAGGCCCAGGGCCGCATCATCATGGCGACCGTGAAGGGCGACGTGCACGACATCGGCAAGAACATCGTCGGCGTCGTTCTCGCTTGTAACAATTACGAAGTCATCGATCTCGGCGTCATGGTGTCGTGCGAAAAGATTCTCACCGCCGCGAAGGAAAAGGGTGCCGACGTCATCGGGCTCTCCGGCCTCATCACGCCCTCACTCGACGAGATGGTGCACACCGCCAAGGAAATGGAGCGTCAGGGCTTCAAGATTCCGCTGCTCATCGGCGGCGCCACCACCTCCGCCGCGCACAACGCCGTGAAGATCGCGCCGCACTACTCCGAGCCGGTCATCCACGTCCTCGATGCATCGCGCGTCATCGGCGTCGTCTCCCAACTGCTCAACCCCGACCACAAACCCAAGTTCGTCGCCGAGACCCGCGCGAAGCAGGAAAAACAGCGCGTCGAATTCGCCGACCGCAAAGGCGCGCGCAAAATGCTCTCGCTCGCCGAAGCCCGTAACCGTCACCAGCCCACCGATTGGACGACCGTCGAAATTCCGAAGCCCGAGTTCATCGGCACCCGCGCCTTCACGACCGACGAAGCGGTTATCCGCGCCCAGCGCACCAACGTTCGCGGTCAGGGAAATCAGGCTCTCAATTCTCAACTCTCCGCTTTCAATTTATCTGAAATAGCCGACTACATCGACTGGGCCCCGTTCTTCTCCTCGTGGGAACTCCACGGCCGTTTCCCCGACATCCTCACGGATGAAGTCGTCGGCACCGAAGCCACCAAGCTCTACGCCGACGCGCAGGCGATGCTCAAAAAGATCATCGCCGAAAAACGCTACACCGCCCGCGCCGTCCTCGGCTTCTGGCCCGCCAACTCTGTCGGCGACAGCGTCGAACTCTATGCCGACGAATCGCGCACGACTGTCATCCAGACGTTCCACTTCCTGCGTCAGCAAAACGAAAAGACGCCCGGCCAATTCAACCACTGCCTCGCCGACTACATCGCGCCGAAGTCTTCGGGTCGCGCTGACTACCTCGGCGGATTCGCCGTCACGACCGGGCACGGCGTCGAGGAATTCGCCAAAACTTTTGAGGCCAACAACGACGACTACGGCGCGATCATGGCCAAAGCCCTCGGCGATCGCCTCGCCGAAGCCTGCGCCGAGCTGATGCACAAAAAAGAGCGCGACTATTGCAGCTTCGGCAAAACAGAAAATCTCGAGATGAGGGACATTATCCGCGAAAAATACCTCGGGATCCGTCCCGCCCCCGGCTACCCCGCGTGCCCGGATCACACCGAGAAGCCCCCGCTCTTCGATCTCCTCCGCGCCCCCGAACTCACCGGCATCACGCTCACCGAGAGCAACGCCATGCACCCGCCGAGTTCCGTCTCCGGCCACTACTTCAACCACCCGGACTCGAAGTATTTCGCCGTCGGCAAACTCTCGCAGGACCAAGTCGAGGACTACTCCGCCCGCAAAAACCTCCCCGTCGCCGCCTGCGAGAAATGGCTCGGACCGTATCTCGACTACGACACGGATTGATCCCCTGCCGGGCATTTGAATCCCAAACTGTAGGAGCGGCTTTACGCCGCGATCCCCTACCCCGTCGCAGATCCAGCGCCGCAGCCTGACGATTGGCTGGGGCCCTACGCGTTAATTAGATCCCGCAGCGCGCCGCTTGATTTAGCCCCGGTCTGCGGCTCCGCCGTCGCAGCGATTGCCGCTTAAACCCTAGTGATAATCGTGGCTCGCCTGCGCGGGCATTCCTCCGACCGGCAACGCCGTGATCGTCTCGGCCAACACGTGGATCACACCTCGTTCGTTTTGCAGCCGGCCCGCGATCAGCAGCGCGGGCTCCAGATTGATGATGAGCCGCGCCGACTCGAACAGCCCTGGCCGCACGAGCGCGTTGGCGTGTCCGGTTTCGTCTTCGAGCGTGATGAAGCACACGCCTTTGGCCGTGCCGGGCCGTTGCCGTGTGATGACCGCTCCGGCAATTTGCACGCGCGCCCCCGATGACAATTCCCCCAACTTCTCCGCCGGTGTTACCCCGGGCAACTGCGCCCGCAACAGCCGCATCGGGTGCGCACCCACGGTGAGTTCGAGGTGTTCGTAGTCCGCCTGCAGCCGCTCGCCGAGCGTCATCGCCGCCAGCGGCGACTCTGCGTCCGCGTCCGCCGCCGACGCATAACGGAAAAGATCGTCGCCGCTGTGCACCGCCTCGACCGCCCAGAGCGCGGCGCGCCGGTGGGTCGACAACGTGTTCAACGCCCCCGCACCCGACAGCGCGCGCCGCTCCGCTGCACTGCACACCGTGCGCCGCAGGAAATCCGCCAGCGAGGCAAACGGCCGCTCGCGCCGCGCCGCTAGAATCGATTGCACCGCCGCCGCCCGCACGCCTTTCACCGCCGCCAGCCCGAGCCGGATCGTGTCGTCCGCGTCCACCCGGCACCGCTCATCCGACCCGAGCACGCACGGCGGCAGGGTCTTCACGCCGCGCCGGCGCGCGTCCTGCACGAGCGACGCGCTCGAATAAAAACCCATCGGCTGGCAGTTGAGCAGCGCCGCATAAAACGCCGCCGTCCGGTGCACCTTCAGCCACGACGAGGCATACACGATCAACGCAAAGCTGATCGCGTGGCTCTCCGGGAACCCATAGAGCGCAAACGACGCCAGCGATTTCAAGATGTGCTCCGACGCCGCCGGCGTGACCCCGTTCTTCGCCAGTGCCGCGCCCAATTTCGCCCGCGAGCGGTTCAGCCGCTCCTGCGAGCGCGTGAACCCGATCGCCCGCCGCAACTCGTCCGCCTCCGCCGCGCTAAATCCGCCCAGCTCCATCGCGATCCGCAGAATCTGCTCCTGAAACAGCACCACGCCGAGCGTGCGTTCCAAGATCGGTCGCGCGCGTTCGTCGAGATAAGTCACGGGTTCCTCGCCCGTGCGTCGTTTCAGATACGGGTTCACCGCGTCGCCTTGGATCGGTCCCGGCCGGATGATCGCCACCTCGATCGCGAGGTCGTAGAACGTCACCGGTTTCATGCGCGGCAACGTCGCCATCTGCGCGCGGCTCTCGATCTGAAAAACGCCCACCGTGTCCGCCGCGCGGATCATCGCAAACGTCGCGGCATCGTCTTTCGGCAACCGCGCTAAGTCCACCGGTTGCCCGCGCGACGCGCAGATTTCCAATGTCTCCTGCATCGCCGCCATCATGCCGAGCCCGAGCAGATCGACCTTGATGATGCCCATGTCCTCGCAGTCGCTTTTGTCCCATTGCAGCACGCTGCGCCCCGGCATCCGCGCATTCTCCAGGGGCACGTAGTCGGAGAGATTTCCCGCGCTCAACACCATGCCGCCCGAGTGTTGACCGAGGTGGCGCGGCAGTCCGTTTACCTGCTGGCACGTCCCCACGAGCGCTTCCAGCCGCGGGTGGTCCGCCGTGATCCCCGCCAATTTCAACTGCTCCTTCAACGCCAGCGTGTGCGGATAATCCCCGCCGTGAAACAGACTGCTAAAACGGTCCAACACATCGTCGGGCAGGCCGAGCACTTTACCCACCTCGCGCATCGTGCTTTTGCCGCGAAACGAAATCACGTTCGCCGTCATCGCCGCGCCGAGTTTTCCGTAGCGCCGATACACTTCTTGGATGACGCTCTCGCGCGCGGCGCCGCTCGGCAGATCGAGATCGATGTCGGGCCAGTCCGAGCGCCCCTCTGAGAGAAACCGCTCGAAGAGCAACTTGCTCGCGATCGGATCCACCGCCGTGATTCCGAGCGCGTAACAGACCACGCTGTTGGCCGCGCTGCCCCGCCCTTGCACCAGAATCCCGCGCTCCCGCGCAAACGTGCACAGGTCCCACACGATCAAAAAATATCCGCTGAATCCCAGTTTCGCGATCAGCGCCAGCTCGCGGTCAAGTTGCCGCCTCACATCGCCCGTGACCGAACCGTAGCGTTGTTGCGCGCCGAAATACGCCATCTTGTGCGCAAAGGTATCCTGCGTCTCCCCCGCCGGCACCGCGTAGTCCGGAAACCGATAGCCGAGATTCGCCAGCGTGAACTCCAACCGCTCCGCCAGCCGCGCCGTATTGGCGACCGCCTCGGGCAGATCGCAAAAAAGCTCCGCCATCGCCGCGCCGGTTTTCACGTGCCGCTCGCCGTTGATCGCCAGTCGTCGCCCCGCCCCGTCGAGCGTCGTGTGCTCGCGTAAGCAGGTGAACACATCGAGCACCGCCCGCGCGCCCGGCGTCGCGTGGAGCACGCCGTTGGTCGCCAAAAGCGGCAGGCCGTGCGCCCGCGCCCAGTCGGTCAAAAACTCGTTTTCATTTTCCTCCCCGGCGACGAGGTGCCGCTGCACTTCGACAAAAAGTCGGTCGCGCCCGAAGATTCGCCGCAACTTCTCCCCGCCCTCGCCCGCCGCCCTCGCCCCCTGCGCCCGCCACGCGCGCCGCACCGGGCCGGCTTCGTCGCCCGTGAGCGCGATCAGCCCGGCGTTGTCCTCGGCCAACTCCGACCACGCCACGCGCCCTTCGCCCTTCGCCGCCCGCAGGTGCGCCGTCGTCAGCAGCCCGCACAGCCGCCGATAGCCCGCCTGCGTCGCCACCAACACCGGCACTACGCTCCCGTCCTCCATCGTGAGTTCGCTCCCCACAAGCGCGCGCACGCCCGCCTCCTTGCCCGCCATGTGCAACCGCACCGCCCCGTAAACCCCGTCGCGGTCGCACAACGCCACCGCCGGCAACTCCCGCCGCCCCGCCTCCACCGCGAGCGTTTCCGGCAGCGAGCCGCCCCGCAGAAACGAAAACGCACTCCGCGCGTGCAATTCGACGTAATCCCCGCCCGCCATCAGTCGAAAACTCCCTCGACGCACCAGCCGTCCGCCGTCCGCGCCAGTTGATACAATCCGCCCGCCGCCAACTCCACCTGCCACAGCTCGACCGCCCACGCCGCCGCCGTCCACCACTCGCCTTCGCTCCGCCACGGCCCGCTCGCCGCGCACACGTCCCCGCCGAGTTGTCCGCCCACGATCTCCACCGGTCTCGCTCCGTCGCAGTGCACGTGCACCGGCCACGCCGGCCGGAACCGCCGCAGCACAAGCCCCCGCGCCGCGTGCACCGGCGCGGGCTCCGGCTCCGGCACCGCCTCGGCCGGTTTCGTCAGCACAAACGCATCCGCCCGATGCGTCGCCGCGACTACCGGCGTGCCCACGCGGTCGTCGCCCACCAGCGCGCCCACGCGCGCGAGGCTCTCCCAAAACACCGCCGGATCCCGCAGCCCCGTCTCAAACAGACCGTCCTGTTTCTCCGGCGGCCGCGCCGGCGTCGCCACGAGCCGCACGCTGACCACGCGCGCCGCCGTCTTCAGCGTTTCCAAGTGCGCGTGCAAGATCCGCTGCCACCCGTCCACATCGGCGCCCGGCTCGGGCAAACGAAATTCCCGCCGGTGATCGGTCTCGTCTTCCAGCAGCAGCGTGAGCGCGAGTTTCTCCGCGACAAATCCCGCCGCGCGCAATTCCAGCGCCACCCGTTCCGCGTAACGTCGCAGCAAAAACAGCAGCGGCTCGAGCGACTCCACCGGCGGATCATAGGCCCACGCCGCCGCAAACGATTTCTTCGGCTCCACCAGTTTGAGCGGCCGCGTCGTCTCGCCCGCCGCGCGTTCCCAGAGCGCTGCGCCCGCCGGCCCGAGGCGTTGCCCGACTTCGCCTTTCGGCAACGCCGTCAGGTCGCCCAGCGTCCGCACGCCCCACCCCGCCAGAATCTCCGCGTGCGCCGCCGTGGGCTCAGCCCACGCGAGCGGCAGCGGTCGCAAAAACTCCGCCGCCGCCCGCACCACGCACACCGTCTCCGTGCTGCGCGCCGCCAGCGCCGCGAGCAGCGGCGTCCCCGCGATGCCCGCGCGGACCGGAATCCCCACCGCCGCCAACTCCCCCAGCCGCAGGCGCAACGTGACCAACGTCCGCGCCTCGTCCGCTCCCTGCAAATCCACCGTGCACCAGCCTGCGCCCGTGTGCTCGACGCGCGGCGAGAGCGTCAACGCCGCCGCGATCACCATGCAGCCCGCCTCCGTCTCCGCCGTCGGATCGCGCGGCCGCAACACCAGCGCCGGACACCGCGCCATCGCGAGCGTGACCGCCAGTCCCGGCTCCACGCCGGTCGCTTCGGGCGACATCGCCCGCACGACCGCCGTGCGACCTTCGCCCGCGACGATACCGAGCGGCCGCCCCGCGAGCGACGCATCGCTCCGCCGCACCGCATGCAGCGAAAAATCCGGCACGACCAGCGCCGCGTAATTCATCCGGCCTGCGCCTCCACGCCGTCCGTCAACAGCCCCGCGTGCCCGCGCGCAACCTCGACCGTGAGCTGGGCCGCCAGCTCTCCGCGTTCCACCCGCCGGCTCGCGAGCGCGTGCGCCCGCCCGAGGATCAACCGGCACGGCACCGCCGGCACGAGCGCGCCCGTGCTTTGCACCAGCACCGCCGTCGCGCCCGCCTCCGTCGCCCGGTGCAGCCGGTGCCAGGTCGCCGAGGGCGTTTTCCGTAAGGCCCGTTCGTCGCACCCGCGCAGATCCACCACCACCACGGCGAAATTTCCGTCGCGCACCAGCACATCGGCCGACGCCAGCGCCTGCGCGAGGTCCTGTCCGCGCACCCACACCACGTGCCGCAACGCATCGGCCGACACCGACTCCGGCGCAAACCCGTCCGCCCCGTCCACCAGTGCAATCCGCCGCCGAGCCACGCGCGTCTCCTCGATCAATCGCGTCAGCAAGGTCTGCCCGCCGCTGCTCGCCACCGCGGAGACGACCTCCGTCAACCGCCCCACCGGCAACCCACCGCCCAACGCCTCATCGACCGCGGCGACGCCCGTGGGCACACAGCCGGCCAGTCTCCGGTTTTTTTCCGGAAAACGTGCAGCCAGCAGGGACCGCAGGGCGGAAAGCGTAGAGGCGGAACCGGGCACGGGCGTTCATCTCGTCGACTGGGCCACGTTGCGCCGGATCACCCCGACCACTACGCCCTGCGACTCGATGCGCTCGGGCGTGAGGTCGGGGTAAAGCGGGTTCTCCGCCCGCAACACCGTGCGCCCGCGCAGGCGCACCATGCGTTTCAACGTCGTCGTCGTCTCATCCACGAGCGCGGCGATGATGTCGCCCAGCTTCGGCTCGCGCCGCTCGAGCGCGACGAGATCGCCGTCAACAATATTGGCCCCGATCATCGAGTCGCCCGTCACCCGCAGGAGCCAAAACTCGGACGCCCGCGACGGTTTTACGCCGAACACCGCCGGATCGATCCGCAACGTCTCCTCCACCTCCTGCTCCTGCATCGCGGGCCGGCCCGCCGGGATCGCGCCATACACGGGCACCTCGAACAAATGCCCCTGCACCGCCGAGGTCTTCAGGCCCCATTTGCCGTCGGCGAGTTTCTCCAACTGCGATTTCTTCGCGAGCGCCTGGAGGTGCCCTAAGATCGTCGGCTGCGACGAATCGAGCTGCCGCGCGATCTCGCGGGTCGAGGGCGTCACGGAGTGCACGCGTTGATACTCGCGGACAAAATCCAAAATCTGTTCCTGACGTTCGGTGAGCATGGGGAGGACTGGGTTGAAGATACCTATCAGTTGATAGGCTATCACCTGAACCATCCCGCGGCCGAAAATCAAGCTACGTGAAGCCCAAATTCAGTTCCGGCGGAGCATCCTCCGGCGGTTCAAGACATTGCGGTCCATCATTTCTGGAGTTGCTCACGAAACGGTTCACGGGCCGCACGCTCATCCGCTCCGCCGGCAGCGGCTGCGTGAGCATCCGATATTCCTCGACGGCCAGCGGTGCCGCGCCGAGCCAGCGCGCCATCGTCGCCTCGGTCAGCAGCACGGGCATCCGATCGTGAATCGGCGCCACGAGCGCATTCGGCTCCGTGGTCAACACGCCGAACGTCTCGGGCAGATCGCCGTCCGCCGGCTCCCAGATGCCGGCAAAGGCAAACGGCTCGTCGTCGCGCAACGTGAAGAGATGCGGCAGCTTTATTTTGCCCGCGGTCCGCCACTCATAAAATCCGTTGGCCGGCACGAGACACCGCCGGTGCGCGACGCCGTCTTTAAACGCCGCGAGCGTCGTAGCGGTCTCGGCCTTGGCGTTGGGTAACATCCGCCGCGGCGTCTTTGCCCGTTCGTAAAACGGCACGAGTCCCCAGACCATCCCGCGCACCTCTGCCTCGCCACCGCCGCCCGCCGCGACGACCGGCATCCGGTGCGTGAGCGTGACGTTATACCTCGGCTCCGCCGCTACCGCAGCCGTCAGCGTCTTCGCCAACGCCCGCGAGATCGCCTTCAGGGCCGCGTCAGATTGATGCAAGGTATAGCGAACGCACATCGGGGAAACCCACGCAGCTCCCTGTCTCCGATGCAACCCGCGAGCCGTCGGCTAATCGTCACCGGCGTCACTCAACCGCAGGCTGGCAATCGGCCGCGAATCCAAGAATCTGGGTTCCGCACCCACCGCCATCCCTTCCATTTATGTCTACCACCATCGTCATGCACAGCTCACCGGTCGCCGTCAAAAAGCTGCCCGCCTTCAAAGCCTACGCCAAAAAGAACGGCATGAAAGTCGCCCCGGCGGCCGACGGCAAAGTCACGATCTCCGCGATCTGGTCCGAGGAAGCCGGCACCTTTGAAAACGATCTCACGCCGAGTCTCGCGAAACACCTGAAGGAGACCGCGCATTTTCTGATGACGATCTACTACGGCGAACTGGCCGACGGTACCAGCGCGGTGGACGCCGTCTACTTCATCGAAATGAAACCCTCGGGCGAAGCCAAACGCATCGGCATCGAAATGAACGACATTTCCGGTCCTTGGACCCGCAAAAGTGCTTGGCCAAAGAAGGCGATCAACTGGAGCGCCTGAGCCGTCGCGGCACAAAAAAACCCCACTGCCGTGACCGGAAGCGGGGCTTTTTGAAAGTGGTGGCAAGACCCGGAATCGAACCGGGGACACGTTGATTTTCAGTCAACTGCTCTACCAACTGAGCTATCTTGCCATCTGCGTGAAGGGCCAGAGCAAAGGGCGCGCCCGAGGTGCGTCAACGTGAAAGTCGTCCCTGTTTTTTTTGGTGGCGCACCGGCAGCCGACGGTGGAACCGGCGGATTCTTCAGCGCGCCGCCCGAGCGCCCGCGCCGATAAAATAAGTTGTTCTCACCCGGCGGCGGCGAGTTAAGGTGGCGCCATGTTTCGTTTTGATCCGGTCGATATTCAGTTGGTGGGCGAGGAAGTCGCCGTGCGCTGGAATGGCGGCGTCGAAACCTATTTTCTGCCCGAACGCCTGCGCGCCGCATCTCCCAGCGCCGAGACGCAGGGCGAGCGCGACGTGCTCGGCAACCAGTATGGCGGCACGGGCCCGCGCGCCTTTCCCGGCGTCAAAGTGCTTGGCTGGGAAAAGGTGGGAAACTACGCGTTCCGCTTCGAGTTCAGCGACGGTCATCGCACCGGACTTTACAGTTACGACTACCTGCGAAATCTCGCCGCCCAGAGCTAGCCCTGACGTTTTTATCCATGAGCGCATTTATTTTTCCCGCCCGCACCACCTCGGCCGAGATCGAGCTGGGCGCCGTGCTGCAACCAAAGTTCGGCCCCGATGGCCTGATCCCGTGCATTACCACCGACGAGACCACCAACGAAGTTTTGATGTTCGCTTTCATGAACGCGGAGTCGCTCGCGCTCACGCTGAAGACCGGCAAGGCGAGCTATTGGAGTCGTTCGCGCAACAAGCTTTGGGTGAAGGGTGAAGAATCCGGCAACGCCCAGCTCGTCCGCGAACTGCGCGTGGACTGCGATCAAGATGTGATCCTGCTCAAGGTGCTGAACGTGGGCGGCGCCGCCTGCCACAACGGCTACAAATCCTGTTTCTACCGAAAGCTTGCCGCCGGCGCCGCCGCCGAAGCGCCCGAATCGTTGAAGCTGGAATTGATCGGTCGGCCGGTGTTCGACCCGGCCACGGTCTACAAAAAAAAGTAAGCGACGGCCCCCGCCGCGCCGCAAAACATCAGGCTCCGGGGGCGATCCCACGCTCGCTCTTTTTGGCGAACGCGATGACGCGCTGAAATTCCGCCGTGGCCACATCGGCGTGGGCGGAAAGTTTTTCCAACGCCTGGCTGCGATTGAGCCCGTCGCGATAGAGAATACGAAAAATCTGTTTCACGCGGTCGAGTTGCTCCGCCGTGTGGCCGTTGCGCTCAAGGCCGACCTTGTTGTAAGCGCGGACGACCGCCGGCGTGCCGTCGGCGATGAAAAAGGGCGGCAAGTCCTGCACGAGTTTCGCCGTGGCCGAGAGCATCGCGTAGGCCCCGAGCCGGCAGAATTGATGCACCCCGCCATAGCCGCCGATGATGACGTGGTCCTCCACGATGACGTGGCCCGCGAGCATGGTGCCGTTGCTCATGACGCAGTGATTGCCGATCACGCAATCGTGCGCGATGTGGCTGTAGGCGAGCACGGTGTTGCCCGAGCCGATCACCGTGAAATCGCCGTCGAACGTCGCCGCATGCACGGTTACATACTCGCGAAAGACGTTGTCATTTCCGATGCGGACACCCGGTGCGCCGCCCTTGTATTTCAAGTCCTGCGTCTTGCCGCCGATGCAGGCATACGGGAATACCTGACAGCCGGAACCAAGCGACGTGCGGCCCTCGATCGAGGCGTGGTGATGCAAGCAGGCACGATCACCGAGCACGACCTCGCGGCCGACAAAACTGTAAGCGCCCAAATCGACGTCGGCCCCGAGTTGGGCGCCGGCCTCGATGATCGCGGTGGGATGAATCGCCATGGCGTTGGGCTCAGCCCTCGACCTCGCTGGTGTCGATGATCGCAAACATCAATTCACCCGACGAAACCACCTGCCCGTCGACGGTGCAGGTGACCTCGGCGGTCGCGAGTTTGTTACCACGAATCTTCGTCAGCTTGGCGTTGACGATGAGCTGATCTCCGGGGCGCACGGGCTTGCGAAACTTGACCTTGTCGGCGCTCATGAAGAGCGAGGTTTTACCCTCACTCGAACCGCGACGCAGCATGAGAATCCCAGCCGCCTGCGCCATCGCTTCGAGTTGAAGCACGCCCGGCATCACCGGATTCCCCGGAAAATGACCCTGAAAATACGGCTCGTTGATGCTCACATTTTTGATGGCCACGAGAGCATCCGGGCCGACGAATTCGACCACGCGGTCGATCATGAGGAACGGATACCGGTGCGGCAGCGTGTCGAGAATCCGGCGCACATCGAGCGCGGTCTCGTCGGGCATCACCATGGCCGGCCGGGGTTTTTTCTTCGGACCTTTGAGGCGCTCGGCGAGTTTTTCGGCGAGCGCCTTCGTGAGGTCGGCGTTGATGGCATGACCCGGTCGGGTCGCGATGATGTGGGCCTTGAGCGGCAGCCCGAGCAGCGTGATGTCACCGATGATATCAAGGATCTTATGCCGGACGAACTCATCTTTAAACCGCAGGCCTTCCTTCGAGATGATTTTGTCGCCACGGATGACGACCGCGCAATCGAGCGAACCGCCTTTGATCTTCCCGAGTTTGAGCAACTCCTCGATGTCCTCGTAGATCGTGAAGGTCCGCGCGGCGGCTACCTGTGTCATATAGACATCCGGATCGATCGTGAGCGAGAGATGCTGGGTGTGGATGCCGCGATCATCGGCCGAGGTGCAGGAAATTTTGAGCTCGTCGCAAGGCAGCGCGATGATCGACGACTGGCCCTTGGTGACTGAAACCGCCGCATCGAGCGTAAAATACTCGCGATCCTTCTCCTGTTCGGTCGGCTCACCGCTCATGATTAAGTCGACGAACGGCTTGGCGGAACCGTCGAGGATGGGAGGTTCTGAGGCCGTCATTTCGACCATGACGTTATCGATGCCGCAGCCACTCAGGGCGCTTAGCACGTGCTCAACGGTCTGGATTTTGGCGTGTCCCAACTGAATGGTCGTCGCCCGCACGAGATCCGTCACCAAATCCGAACGAGGGCGAATCTCAGGTGCGCCGCTCAGGTCCACCCGCTTGAAAACGTAACCGTGATCGACCGGCGCGGGCTTCAAAGTGAGGGTGACCGCTTCACCACTGTGGAGGGCGCTGCCCTGGATCGAGACTTCGCGCGCTAGAGTTCGTTGCTTCATGGAGTGGGTGTTGCATGTCGCCAACGCCAGAGCACGAGCGCAAGCGTTGAGATTTTGAGAAAGCAACCCGTGTCTGGCCCCCATTCCATAACTTTTTTGCATTTTCCTCCGTCAATCTCACCCGGATTCATGAAAATACGCCAATGGCGCACCCGAATTAACCCGGATAAAGACTCGGGGAACCGGCTTCACCCCACGGGTGAGTCGTTCGCTGCTCCCATCGGTTTGGGATCCGGGTCCATGCGGGTCTAGCCGCGGTTCATCGGCCGTTTTTAGGTTCATGCGGCGTGTGCGTGCACGCCCGATGAGCCAACACCTCGCGTTTGAACTCGGCCGTATCAGCTGGTTTCGTTTTGGGCAGGGGAGCGATTTCCTTTGAGGTTGGTCCGCGCCTCCTGTCCACAAAACCGGTGCGGTTAACGCCGCCTCATCAGGCCGGTCGCGGGCACCACCGCTATTCCAAAGGTCAATGGGCCCCAAGCTGGGAACCCTGTCACCGCAAGCCCGTTCGCCTAATTTACGAAGAGATCCTCGGCGCCGAATCTGAGCATCGGCGCCTTTCCGGGCCCCTTTAAGCGGCTGCAAGACCCAAAAAACGCCAGAGCTTGAGGCTCTGGCGAATAAAGTCGGAGCAACACTCGGACCCGACTCTTATGCCACCCGCTCAACAATCAGCGGCGGCGGGGTCGGGCGCTTCGGCGCCAGACGGTAGGCGTTTTTAAAATACTCGAGCGCCTGCTCGAGCTTAGCCTCGTCGTTGTAGTGAATCATCATCAGCGGTTCGCCCTGCTTGACTTGGGTGCCGACCTTCCTGATTTCCGAAACCCCGACCGAGTAATCGATCTTGTCATGCGCAGTCTCTTTGCCGGCGCCCAACAAATGCACGCCGCGAGCAATCATCGCTGCATTGATCGTGTGGACATAGCCACGCTTCGGGGCGGGCAGCTTGCGGATATGCTTCGCCGCCGGGAATTTCTCCGGGTGATCAATAAACTAAGTGTCACCGCCCTGCGCCTTGATCAAATCTTTGAACTTCTCCAACGCCGAACCGTCGGTGAGATGACGCTGAACGGTTTGTTTGGCTGAAAGTGTCGAACCCGCCACACCCGCGAGCCGGACGATCTCCA
Source organism: Opitutus sp. GAS368 (assembly GCA_945869845.1). GTDB lineage: Bacteria > Verrucomicrobiota > Verrucomicrobiia > Opitutales > Opitutaceae > Tous-C4FEB. Next base: position 44,451 of record CAMBRG010000010.1, read on the forward strand.
TGCCGAGTTTAAGCACGAGTTCCTTCATGTCATCGGGACCCCCTCCCTTGAGCAGAGCAATCGCCTCTTTGATCTCCAGCGATGTACCGACCGTATCGCCCAACGGCTGATTCATATCGGTTACCAAGGCCACACAACGCCGTTTCATGGATCGACCCACGCGGGTCATCGAACGGGCCAACTGCTTAGCCTGCTCAAGGTCCTTAATAAACGAGCCATTGCCCCACTTGACGTCGATCACAAGGCCTTCGGAACCTTCCGCCAGTTTCTTCGACAAAACGCTCCCGGTGATCAGCGGGAGACTTGGGATCGTTCCAGTTTCCTTCCGCAGCTCGTAGAGCTTAGCATCGGCCGGAGCCAAATCCTCGGTTTGGGCGATGATCGCCCCGCCGATTTTGGCCAACTGAGAGGCGAACTGCTCATTTGAAAAATGCGTCTTAAAGCCCGGCACCGCCGACAGCTTCTCCAACGTGTTGATCACATAATCATGCTCAACTCCGCACATCATCGGAACAACGACCCCGGCCGCCATCGCCAAAGGCACCAATACCAGCGATGTCTTATCGCCCACGCCACCGGTCGAATACTTGTCGATCTTGGGTTTCGCGATGTGGGACAGGTCAATGACCTCACCCGAAAGCATCATTTCTTCGGTCAAGTCCGCCGTCTCCTGAGCCGACATTCCGGAAAAATAAATCGCCATGGCCAACGCAGCCAATTGGTGTTGAGGCATCTCACCATCAAGCGTGCTATCAATGATATAGCGTATCTCCTCTTGATTGAACTCGCCGCCGTCTCGTTTCTTTTCAATCAGAAACTCAAACGTTGGCTTAATGAAGCGCCGTGTCGGGATGTTGCGTTTGCTGCTCATGTAAAGGTGAAATCGAGAATGAAGAACGACCGGTGACCGGACAGAATCCTGCAGCAAACGGGATTGAGAGCTAAAGTCGAGGCGGAACTGCGGCGATTCGCCGGCCCAGCCCTGCCCAGCGCTGCTCACGACTCAATTTGGACTTGGCCCAGAGCAAACGCTGGTCGAGGTCAGCCTCTTGCCATGGCGGAGACGGCCCTCTCGTGTCACGTTTCCCTGAAAATTGAACCATCGCTGACCGCAGCGAAGGACCGACAACAGGGTGACTGCGCAGGGCCCAATCCCTGGCCCAAATTTCTTCAGCGCTACGCCGCTGCTTTTGTCTTTCGTTTCAACCGCGCTCAGTGTGAAAGCGCGGCCGCCGCCCCAGCCAAACCGACCGGGCAACGGTGATTTCCACCACCGTTGTTCGCGTTGCCGCTCGACGAGTCGGCGCACCCGATCACCGTTCGCCTTTAACCTAGGTTTTAACCTCCGCCGGCGCCTTCGGCAAAAAAACTAAGCCTTGAAATCGCCCCGCGCGCCCCGTAACCGCTCGCGGCTCAATGAAGACTCTCATTATCGCGGAAAAGCCCTCCGTGGCTGCCGACCTCGCTCGTTCCCTTGGCAAAATCCCGAAATCCGGCGACCATTATGAAAATGATGAGTATGTGATCTCTTCCGCCGTCGGTCACCTTGTGGAGCTCGAGATGCCCGAGGACATCGACAAAAAGAAATATGGCTTCTGGCGGCTCGAAATGCTGCCGATTATCCCGGAAAAATTTGGTCTCAAACCCATCGAGTCCTCCAAAGAGCGTTTTTCGCACCTCAAAAAACTTCTCGCGCGAAAAGATATCGGACTGCTCATCAATGCCTGCGACGCCGGCCGTGAGGGTGAACTGATTTTCACTTACATCTACCAGCTTACGAAGAGCAAAATCCCCTTCAAGCGCGCGTGGATGCAGACCATGACCACCGAAGGCATCAATACCGCCTTCAAAAATCTCCGCGAAGGCGCACAGATGGCCGGTCTCGCCGACGCCGCCCGCTGCCGCTCCGAGAGTGATTGGCTCATCGGCATCAACGGGACCCGCGCCCTCACCAAGCGCATGTTCGGCTCCCGCGCCGGCAACGTCGCCTCCGTGGGCCGCGTCCAGACGCCCACGCTCGCGATCATCTTCGCCCGCGAACTCGAGATCCGAAACTTTAAGCCCCGTGATTTCTGGCGCGTCACCGCCCAGTTCACCGTCGCCAAAGGCGCCTACGAGGGCGTTTACCAACGCGCGAATTTCAAAAAAATCGCCGACGACGAGCACGACCGCATCGATCGCATCTGGCAGAAAGCCTTGGGCGAAGCCGTTCTCGCCGCCTGCGCCGAAGGCACCGTTGCCCAAGTCACCGAGGAAAAAAAGGGTTCCAACCAGGCCGCCCCCCGCCTCTACGATCTCACCACGCTCCAGCGCGAGGCCAACGGTCGTTTCGGCCTCCCCGCCCGTCGCACCCTCCAGATCGCCCAAGCCCTCTACGAACGCCACAAGGTCATCACCTACCCCCGCACCGACTCACGCGCGCTGCCCGAAGATTACATTCCCACCTGCCGCGAGACGCTCAACAACCTCCAGGGCGATCTCGGCAAACACGCCGCTCACCTGCTCGCGTCCGGCTGGCTGCGCCCCAACAAGCGCATCTTTAACAACGCCCAAATCTCCGACCACTTCGCCATCATCCCCACCACCACCGAGCCCAAGAACCTCGATGAGATGGAGGCCAAGATCTACGACATGATCGCGCGCCGCTTCGTCGCCGCGTTCTACCCGTCCGCCGAGTTCGACGTCACCACGCGCATCAGCACCGTCGCGCCGGGCCACGATTTCAAAACCGAGGGTAAGGTCCTCACCGCCCCGGGCTGGCTCGCCGTTTACGGCAAGAATACCGTCGACGACGACTCGCCCGACTCCAAGGCTCTCCCGGCCCTTTCGCCCGCGGACAACGCCCAAGCCCGCACGAGCGACGCAAAGCTGCACGCCGAGGCCACCCGGCCGCCGCCGCGCTACACGGAAGCCACGCTCCTCTCCGCCATGGAAGGCGCCGGCAAACTCGTCGACGACGAAGACATGGCCGAAGCCATGAAAGAACGCGGCCTCGGCACTCCCGCGACCCGCGCCGATACCGTCGAGGGCCTCATCAATCAAAAATACATGGAGCGCGCCCAGCGCGAACTCGTCCCGACCCCGAAGGCCGAATCACTGCTCCAGTTCCTTACGGCAGTTAAAGCCGACGCCCTCACCCGCCCCGACATGACCGGCGAGTGGGAACACAAACTCCGCCAGATGGAGCATGGGAAATACCCCCGCGACAAATTCATGGCCGAGATCGTCGAGGTCGTAAAAGGCGTGGTCGACCGCACCAAAAATTTCGAGGAAGACGACTCCGCCGCCCGCACCACCGACATCATCTCCCCCACCGACGGCAAACCGATGCTTGAGACCCTCCGGGGCTACAAATCGCAGGACGGAATTTTGA
>CAMBRG010000011.1 GCA_945869845.1 Opitutus sp. GAS368
CAAAGAACTCTACGACAAGGGCGAGCTCGGCAAAATCCAGTTCCTCCAGGCCAGCCACCAACAAGACATGGACGGTTGGCCGAACTATTGGCCCGGCCTCCCGCCGATGTGGTATGCCACGCACTGCGTCGGCCCCATGCTCGCACTCACCAACGCCACCGCGGAATACGTCTCCTGCTTCGGCTCCGGCACCGTCCGTCCCGAACTCGCAAAAAACTACGGCTCGTCCTTCGCCGTCGAAACTGCGCACATCAAGTTGAAGGACTCCGACGTCACCGCGCGCATCATTCGCTCGCTCTTCGACACCGCCCGCCAATACCGCGAGAGCATCGACGTCTACGGCACCAAGAAATCTTTCGAGTGGTCGCTCGTCGAAGGCGAGCCGCACGTGCTCCACACCGCCAAGCTCGCCGAGCACAAGATCCCGAAAAAGATCACCGTGCCCGACTACGCCAAACGCCTCCCGAAAGGGATTCAGCAGTTCACCACCAAGGGCGTCTACGACCTCGGCAAGAAGACGCACCTCAGCTTCACGCAGGGCGCGGGGCACGGCGGGTCACATCCTCACCTCGCGCACGAGTTCCTCCGCGCGCTCGTCGAGGACCGCGACCCCATGCCGAATGCCGTGCAGTCCGCCAACTGGACCTGCGTCGGACTCTGCGCCCACGAATCCGCCCTCGCCGGCGGCAAGATCGTAAAACTCCCCGCATTCACCCAGGGCTGAAGTAGGGCAGGGTCTTCGACCCGCCCTCGTAGGCATCGCACCTACATGTGACGGGCGGGGTCGCCGAACCCCGCCCTTTTTCATGCCCGCAAACTTCCCTTTGCATCCGGGCTGCATCGCACTTCACTGCGCCCCCCGATGATCGAAGTCCAAAACCTCACCCGCGTCTTTCGCACCTACAAAAAGGCCCCCGGCTTCTGGGGCGGCGTGAAAGGTCTATTCAAGCGCGAGTTCGAAGAAACCGCCGCCGCGAAGGACATCTCGTTCACCATCGCCGAGGGTGAATTCGTCGGTTTCCTCGGGCCTAACGGCGCGGGTAAGACCACCACCCTCAAAATGCTCTCGGGCCTCATCTACCCGACGAGCGGTACCGCCCGCGTCGCCGGTTACGATCCCACCAAACGCGAAAACGCCTACCGCCGACTCTTCGCCCTCGTCCTCGGCCAAAAAAATCAGCTCTGGTGGGACCTCCCCGCGATCGAATCGTTTACCCTGCTGCGCGCCATCTACGGCATCCCCGCCGACCAGTTTAAGACTACGCTCGACGAACTCGTCGATCTCCTCGAGGTCCGCCCCAAGCTCAACGTGATGGTGCGCGAACTCTCCCTCGGCGAGCGCATGAAAATGGAACTCATCGCCGCGCTCTTGCACCGCCCGCGCGTGCTCTTCCTCGACGAGCCCACCATCGGTCTCGACGTGATTTCCCAGAGAAACGTGCGCCAGTTCCTTCGCGAATATAACCGCAAGCACCGCGTCACCATTTTGCTCACGAGCCACTACATGGCCGACATCAAGGAACTCTGCGAACGCGTGATCGTGATCCACAAAGGGGCCAAGATCTACGACGGCGCCCTCGACCGGCTCGAGGCCGGCTCCGGCACCCGAAACAAAATCCTCACCTTTCTGCCCGGGGACTCAGCCTTCCCCGAGACGTGGACTTCGAAACACGGCGAGACCAAGCGCGACACCGACACGGGAAAATTTACGGTCTGCACCCCGAGCGATACGATTGTGGCCGTCTCCCAAGAAATTCTTCGTACCGGCCCGGTCGCCGATATCACGATCGAAGACGTCCCGCTCGAAGACATCATCGCCGAGCTCTTCGCCACCGGCACCGCCCGGTAATTGCGCCGGCGCTTGTCCCGGCAGGAGCCCGCTCGCGGGCGATCAAGCGCCCGCTCTCATCCCAGCCCCACGGATAATACCAACGGCGGTTGGTTTTTAGACTGCGGGTTCCGAGGTGGCTCGGGTATCTGCCCGGCCTCTGGCCCGTGGGTTTGAATATGAAACTCAACCACTAGGGGTCTCACCCCCATCGCCCGCGCCTTTCTCATCTTTGCAGGGCCCGACCTCGGGTCGGGCCGTTCCGGGTGCCGGGCTCCACAGAGGAAACGGCCTCCGGGGTAGGAGCCCGGCATCCTGAGTGAACCTCATGATTAAAATCGTTCGCTGCTCCCATCGGTTGGGGATCCGGGTCCAATCGGCGGTGAGTTTCTCCACGAGCCAAAGGGTTTGAGACTCGCAGCATTTGCGGTGCGCAGCGTAGCTTTGCCTCGGTCAAGCAATCGAACCGGCAATCATTTACCGATAACGTTCCCGCGCCTCCCTCCCATGCCTTTCATCATCCCAGCCCTCTTCGCTGCCGTGCTCGGCGCCGTCATCACCTGGTTCTTCTGGCACGGGCGCGCCGCCACGCTCATCGAGCGCGCCCGCGCCCTCAATGAAGAGAACCTCCGACTCACCAACGAGGTCGCCACCCTTCGCACCGAGCTCCAGCAGCTCGCCACCCTCAACACCCAGCGCGCCACCGAACTCACCGCCGAGCGCTCCGCTCACGAACGTCTCGTGGCCGAGTTCAAAGCGCTTTCAGCCGACGCCCTTCGCGCCAACCGCGCCGACTTCCTCGAGCAGGCCCAGCAAACCTTCGCTCAGCTCCAAACCCAGTCCGCCGGTGACCTCGAAAAACGCCAGATCGCCATCGACGCCCTCGTCAAACCCCTCCGCGAATCCCTTGAAAAAGTGGACGGTAAGATCGCCGAAATCGAAAAAGCTCGCGCCACCGCTTACGGCGCACTCGGCGAGCAACTCAAGACCCTCGGCACCGCCCAGCTTCAACTCCAGGCCGAGGCCAGCAAGCTCTCGACCGCCTTGCGCTCGACGTCGTTCGCCGGCAGCTGGGGCGAACTCCAACTGCGCCGGGTCGTTGAAATGGCCGACATGCTTCCCTACTGCGATTTTTCCGAACAGGAAACCTCCGCGGCCGGCGGCTTCCGCGCCGATCTCGTCGTCCGTCTCCCCGGCGGCCAACGCATCGTCGTCGACGCCAAAGCTCCGCTCGAGTCCTACCGCGCCGCCGTCGATGCCACCGACGAAGCCACCCGCGCCGCCCGCCTCGCCGATCACGCCCAAAAAGTTCGCGGCCACATCGACGCCCTCGGCGCCAAAAATTACTGGGAGCAGTTCCAACCCGCCCCGGAGTTCGTCGTCCTCTTTCTCCCCGGCGACCACTTTCTCACCGCCGCGCTCACCGCCGATTCCAGTCTCATGGACCGCGCTCTCACCCGCCGCGTCCTGCTCGCGACGCCCACGACCCTCATCGCCCTCCTCAAAGCCGCCGCCTACGGTTGGCGCCAGGAATCTGTTTCCAAGAACGCCGACGAAATCAGCGCCCTCGGCCGCCAACTCTACGACCGGATCACGACCTTCGCCGACCATCTGGAAAAAGTCGGCCGCGGCCTTGATGCGGCCGTCAAAGGCTACAATACCGCAATCGGCTCCTTCGAAGGCGCCCTGCTGCCCGGCGCGCGCAAGTTTGCCGAACTCGGCGCCAAGGGCACAAAAGAACTCACCGCGCCCTCCGCCATCGAGACCGCCGCCCGCGACCTCACCAAACGCGCATGATCCTACCGGACACCGATACCCCCACGCCCGACGTGCCCTCGATTCGCGGCACTTGGCAGATGATCCGCGCCGAACTCGCCGGCGAGCCCGCCCACGCCCTCGTGGTCGAGCATACCACCCTTGAGGTCACCGGCGACCGCTACTTCGTCCGCTACGACCGCGAGGTCGCCGACCGTGGACGCATCTCCTTTGTTTCCGGCGAACCGCATTCGACCCTCACCTTGCGGGGGACGGAGGGCCCAAACGCCGGCCGCTCCATTCCGGCCATCTATCAAGTCCGTGGTGATCTTCTTCGCATCTGCTACGGCCTCGACGGTGAACCTCCGACCGCCTTCACCAGCCCGCCCGGATCCCCCCGGTATCTCGCCACCTACCGACGAAAAAAGTAGAGCCAAAGCTGAGGTGGTCTCCGACCCGCCCTCCACGCCCCGCGCCCACCGCCCCGGGACCACAAAGTAGGGCAGGGTCTCCGACCCGCCCTCCACGTCCCGCGCCCAAGGTGGCCGGCCTCGCGCCATCAGGGCGCGGGGGGTGAAAAACGTCCACCGCCGCGCGGCGGGCCCGAAGGTCCCGCCGCCACCTCAAATCAACCCGATCAACTCCGCAGCGGTCCCGCTCCGCTCAGCCCAAATCAACACGGTCCGCGTTCATGACCTTGTTCCAAGCGGCCACGAAATCGTGGACGAACTTCGCCCCGGAATCGCTCTCGCCGTAAACTTCCGCCAGCGCGCGGAGTTGCGAGTTCGAGCCAAACACGACGTCCACGCGGGTGGCCGTCCACTTCACATCGCCCGTGGCGCGGTCGCGTACTTCGAACAACTCCTCGGCCGGCGAGGTCGCTTTCACGACGTGGGCCATGTCGAGCAGGTTGACGAAGAAGTCCGTGGTCAGCGTCTCGGGACGGCTCGTGAAAACACCGTGCTGCGTCTTGCCGTGGTTCGCGTTGAGGACACGCAGACCGCCGATGAGCACCGTCATCTCTGGCGCGGTCAGCCCAAGCAGCTGGGCCTTGTCCACCAAGAGCTGCTCAGCCGGCATCGAGTAACGGGTCTTCAGGTAATTCCGGAAACCGTCGGCAGTCGGCTCGAGCACGGCGAATGACGCGATGTCGGTCTGCTCCGCCGAGGCGTCCATGCGACCGGGCGCGAAGGGCACCGCGACGGCGTGACCGGCCTTCTTCGCGGCCTCCTCGACGGCAGCACTGCCACCGAGGACGATGAGGTCGGCGAGGGAAACTTTCTTGCCGCCGGTCGCGGAGGCGTTGAACGCCTGCTGGACGCCTTCGAGGGCCTTGAGGACCTTCGCGAGGCGGGCGGGTTGGTTGGCTTCCCAGTCTTTCTGCGGCGCGAGGCGGATGCGGGCACCGTTGGCCCCGCCCCGTTTGTCGGAGCCGCGATACGTCGAGGCCGAGGCCCAGGCGGTCGAAACGAGTTCGGAGACGGAGAGGCCCGAAGCGAGGATTGTGCTTTTGAGCGCGGCGATGTCAGTAGCATCGATTAGCGGATGGTTCGCGGCGGGGACCGGGTCCTGCCAGATGAGATCTTCGGCCGGAACTTCGGAGCCGAGGTAGAGGGCCTTGGGGCCCATGTCGCGATGCGTGAGCTTGAACCAGGCGCGGGCGAAGGCGTCGGCGAATTGATCGGGGTTCGCGAGGAAGCGACGGGAAACTTTCTCGTAAGCCGGATCGGCCCGCAGGGCGATGTCGGTGGTGAGCATCGTCGGCCGATGCTTCTTCGCCGCATCATACGCGTCCGGCACGGTGGCGGCCGCATCCTTGGCGACCCACTGGTGGGCGCCCGCCGGGCTCTTCATGAGTTCCCACTCGTAGCCGAGCAGGTTCTCAAAGTAGTTATTGCTCCACTTGGTCGGCGTGGTGGTCCAGATGACCTCGATCCCGCTGGTGATCGTATCGGCGCCTTTGCCGGTGCCGAAACTGTTGGCCCAACCCAACCCTTGCTCGGCGAGGCTGGCGGCCTCGGGCTCGCGGCCGACGTGGTCGGCGGAGGCGGCCCCGTGGGTCTTACCGAAGGTGTGGCCGCCGGCGATGAGGGCGACCGTCTCCTCGTCGTTCATCGCCATGCGGGCGAACGTCTCGCGGATATCGCGGGCCGAGGCGACCGGGTCAGGCTGGCCGTTCGGGCCCTCGGGATTGACGTAGATGAGGCCCATTTGCACGGCGGCGAGCGGGTTTTCGAGTTCGCGGTCACCGGTGTAGCGCTTGTCGCCCAGCCAAGTGGTTTCCGCGCCCCAATAAACGTCCTCCTCGGGCTCCCACACGTCGGCCCGACCGCCGCCGAAGCCGAAGGTTTTAAAGCCCATCGACTCGAGCGCGCAGTTGCCGGTGAGGACGAGCAGATCGGCCCAAGAGATTTTCTTGCCGTATTTTTGTTTGATCGGCCAGAGCAGCCGGCGGGCTTTGTCGAGGTTGGTGTTGTCCGGCCAGCTGTTGAGCGGCGCAAAGCGCAATTGGCCGGCCCCGGCCCCGCCGCGCCCGTCGCCCGTGCGGTAGGTGCCGGCCGCATGCCAAGCCATGCGGATGAAGAACGGACCATAGTGGCCGAAGTCGGCCGGCCACCAGTCCTGCGAGTCGGTCATCAGCGCGTAGAGGTCTTTCTTCAATGCCGCTAAATCGAGCTGCTTGAACTCCGTCGGGTAATCGAAGTCCGCGCCCATGGGATCGGACAGCGCGGAATTCTGGTGTAGAATCTTCAGATTGAGCTGATTGGGCCACCAGTCGCGGTTGGAAAGCCCGCCCGCGATCGTGGGCGTGGGTTTCGGGGTGTTGCCTTGCATGTGGGGGAACGGACATTTACCGCCGGTGCTGCCATTTAGATTTTCCATGAAGATATCGGATAGTGAGGTTATTGAACGGGCCAAGATTTCGTTTCAAAATTCCGTGCGTTGCGCGAAATGGATTTAGCTCACGCCATCAGTTAAAAAAATCAAGCCGCGGTCGCACCCTGGCGAACAAACGGTCAATATCCGCTCTTTGCTCGACGTCTCCGCAGTGTTCCGGCCGGCACACTTTCAATTCGCCCCGGGCCGCCCCCTGCACGCCTTGATCCCGGCGCGATGCTTCTTGGCTTGAATCATCCGCACTTTCTGGCCCCGGGATTTCTGCCGCGTCCGCCGCCGCTCTTCCTCCCGCGCATCGACCGCCACCGCCGCCGCCCGCGCCTTCCGCGCCTCCAGCTTCGCCACCAACTCCGCCCAAGCGACCGCCCGATTCGCCGTCTGCGAACGCTCCCGCTGACACCTCACCTCGATCCCCGTCGGACCATGCCGCAACCACACGGTCGAGCTGGTCTTATTGATTTTCTGCCCACCCGGCCCGGACCCGCGCACAAATTTCTCCTCCACCTCGCTTGCGCGCACCCCAAGGGCGGCCAGCTTTTCGAAGATTTGTGATGGCAAGGTCATGGGGAGGCGTTTTCTTAAGTGAAACTCTTTGCCTGTCGCCGAGTCAAACCGGCCTCCTATCTGCCCTCGCCTTCAGCCTCTCACTCCTTCCGCTTTCTATTTTTCTCATGCTCACCGGTCCCGCTTGGTCCCAGAAACTCCGCACCGAAATTGCCAAAGCCGTCATCGGCCAGGACGCCGTCGTGGAACGTCTGCTGGTGGCCCTTCTCGCCAACGGCCATGTCTTGCTCGAGGGCATGCCCGGCCTCGCAAAAACCCTGCTCGTCAAGTCCCTCGGCACCGCCCTCGGCGTCCAGTTTGAGCGCGTCCAGTTTACCCCCGATCTCCTACCCAGCGACGTCGTGGGCACCATGATTTTCTCGCCGAAGAACGGCGAATTCACAGCCCACCGCGGCCCCATTTTCGCCAACCTCGTCCTCGCCGACGAAATCAACCGCGCCCCCGCCAAGGTTCAATCCGCACTCCTCGAAGCCATGCAGGAGCGCCAGGTCACCATCGGCGGCCAGACGCATCCTTTGCCCAAGCCGTTCTTCGTGATGGCCACCCAAAATCCCGTCGAGCAAGAGGGCACCTACCCGCTGCCCGAGGCGCAGACCGACCGTTTTCTTTTCAAGCTCATCGTCGATTATCCAACCGCCGAGGAGGAATCCACCATGATGCTGCGCTGGGGCCAGGTCACTCAACAGCCCGCGCTGGTGCCTGCCTCCAGCGGCGAGGAGCTGCTTTCTCTCCGCACCGAGGTCGACCGCATTTACGTTTCGCCCGCCATCCAGAACTACATCCTCGCCCTCGTCCGCGCCACCCGCGCGCTCACTGAGGGTTCACCCGCGCAGCGCCTGCTCACCTTCGGCGCCTCGCCCCGCGCTTCCCTCGCCCTTTACCAAGCCACCCGCGCCCTCGCTTGGCTCCGCGGCCTCGAATTCGTTTCACCGTCCCTGGTGCAAGAGATCGCGCCCGACGTCCTCCGCCACCGCATCGGCCTGACCTACGAGGCCGAGGCCAAGGAAATCACCGCGGACAAAATCGTCGCCCAAGTCATCGCGAAAACTCCCGTCCCCGCCGCCTGAATCTTTCTCTTTCCTCTTTCTCTCACTCTTTCTCCCGCCTCCGGCGCGCTCACGAAAGAGAAAGACTAAGAGAAAGAGGAAAGATCCCCGTCACGCCTTGGCCTTCCACGTCCCAGTATCACCGCCGCTCTCCGCTGACGCCCCCGCGTCGCCGCTTGCCCTGCTGCGCCAGTTGGAGTGGCGCGTCCGTCACGCGGTCGAAAACGTCCTCAGCGGCGAATACCGCTCCGCCTTCCGCGGCCGCGGCATGGAGTTCGATCAAGTCGTCAAATACACCTTCGGCGACGACGTCCGCGACATCGATTGGAACGTCACCGCTCGCCTCGGCGAACCTTACCGCAAGAAATTCGTTGAGGAACGCGAGGTCACCTTGCTCGTGGTGTTCGAGGATACGCCCAGCCTCCAGTTTGGTTCCGGCGCCCAGTCGAAACGCGAAGCCCTCCTCGAACTTGCCGGCCTCGTCATGCTCCTCGGCGCCGTCAACCGCGACCGCGTCGGCTTCGTCCACACCACCCCGAGCGGCGACTATCTTTTCCGCGAACCCGTCCGCGGCCGCGGCGCCATCCTCCACGCCGCCGCTAGCCTCCTCGCCTGCCCCGCACCTCAACTCTCAACTTTCAACTCTCAGCCCTCAACTTCCTCCGCCATCCCTTGGCGCCTGATTTCCCGCGCCGCGCCCAAACACAGCGTCCTGCTCTGGCTCGGCGATTTCGCCCCGCGCCCCGAGCCCGAGGGCTGGACCGTCCTCCGCCGCCGCTACCAGACCATGGGCTTTCGCGTCGACGATCCTTGGGAACGCGCCCTGCCCGACCAAGGTGCCTTCGCCGCCTACGATCCCACCGCCGGCCAACTCGTGACCATCGAGAACTCCTCGGCCGAACGCGCCGCCCATGCCGCGTGGCGGGCCAACCGCGAAGCCGCGTGGACGACGCTCTTTCCCGACCTCCTCAGCCGTCTGGTCGTGAGCACCTCAGAAAACCGGCTCGACGCTCTCGTCCGGTTTTTCCACGCCCGCATGAGAGCCGGCTCGATCCGCTGAAGCATGCTCAACTACACGCTCCACGATCCCCTCTGGTTTCTCGCCCTCGCGCTTTTGCCCTTGAGCATCTGGCTCCGCGGTCGTCGCCGCGTGCCGGTCCTGCTCGTGCCGTTCGCCGCCGCTTGGCACCGCCCTTCGCTCGCTTCGGCCTCCCGTTGGCCTACCGGCCTCGCAGTCACCGGGATCGTGCTGCTCGTCGCCGCCCTCGCCCGCCCGCAACGCGTCGAGGACAAACGCGAGGTCCGCTCCGAAGGCTACGACATCGTCCTCGCGATCGACCTTTCCTCCTCGATGCTCGCCGAGGATTACGAGCGTGGGGGCGACCGCATCAATCGCCTTCAAGCCATCAAGCCCATCATCCAGGCGTTCATCGAAAAGCGCCCCTCCGACCGCATCGGCATCGTCCTCTTCTCCGGCCGCGCCTACACGATGGCGCCGCTCACCACCGACCACGCTTGGCTCGCCGCCCAACTCGAGCGCGTGAAAATCGGCCTGATCGAAGACGGCACCGCCATCGGCGACGGCCTCGGCGTCGCGCTCACCCGCCTCGAACAGGCCAAACGCGAAGCCGGCGGCAAACGACAGGGTGCGTTTGTGATTCTCCTCACCGACGGCGCCAACAACCGCGGCGCCCTTGCCCCGATGCAGGCCGCCGAACTCGCCAAGTCCCGCGGCATTCCCATTTACGCCATCGGCGCGGGCAAGGATGGCATTGTCCCGTTCCCCGTCTTCGACGACAAAGGCAACAAAGTCGGCTACCGGCGCATGATGTCGGACCTCGACGAACCCGCCCTGCGCGCAGTCGCCGAATTCACCGGCGGCAAACTCTTCCGCGCCTTCGACACCGGCGCCGCCGAGTCCGCCTTCAGGGCCATCGACCGCGCGCAGAAAATCGAATTTCAAGCCAAGAGCTACCTGCTCACCACCGAACTTTTCCCGTGGCTGGCGGTCCCCGCGCTCGCCCTTCTCCTCGCCGCCGCTCTCCTCTCCCGCCCCGCCGCTGCCGCCAAGCGCGCCACCGCATGACCTTCGCGACACCCCAACTTCTCTGGCTCCTGATCATCCCCGTCGCCTTGGCGCTCTGGGAACTCACCCGCGCCCGCCGCACCGCCGCCGTCACCCAGCCTAAAATCCTCCGCGCTGAAGCCGGAACCGATTCTCTTACTCTTCAACTTCCGACTTCAACTGCCGCGAGCGCCCCGCGACTCCGTCTATTTTTCTTCACCGGTCTCACGCTCGCCGGGTTCGCCCTCGCCCGCCCTCAATATGGCCGCATCGACGAACCCGTCTTCGACCAATCCCGCGAAATCCTCCTCGCCGTCGATCTCTCCCGCTCGATGCTCACGCCTGACGTCAAACCGTCGCGCCTCGACCGAGCCAAGCTCCTGATCACGTCCCTCCTCGAGCGTCTTGCCGGCGAACGGCTGGGCCTCGTCGTCTTCTCCGGCACCGCTTTCCTCCAATCCCCCCTCAGCGCCGACTACGAGATTCTCCGCGAGTTTCTCCCCAACCTTGGCCCCGACTTTCTCCCCGAAGGCGGCACCAACTACTCCGCTCTCATTCAGACCTCCATCGCCGCCTTCAATCAAACCACCTCCGCCGACCGCTTCCTCATTATCCTCTCCGACGGCGAAGCCACCGATGACACTTGGCGCGCCGCCGCCGAAGAACTGAAAAAGAAAAATATCCGCGTCCTCGGCCTCGGCATCGGCACGGCCAGCGGCGCGATGATCCCCGATGGGCCCAGCGCCTTCGTCAAGGACGAGCGCGGCGCCGTCGTTCTTTCCAAACTTGAGCCCGCTACCCTCCGCGACCTCGCTGATCTCACGGGCGGCGTCTACCGCGACGCCTCCGCGTGGGTCGACCTGGCCTCACTGATCCAGTCGACCGTTGAAGCCGGCCAAAAAGGAAAGTTTATGGAGAAAAATTCCGTCCGCCTCGTCGAACGCTACCAATGGCCCCTCGCCGCTGCCCTCCTTTGCCTGGTCGCTAGTTTCTGGCGCGAGTTCCCCGTCCGCCCCAAACCCCGCGTCCTCGGTGCCCCCCGCCGAACCACCCCGCCGATCCTTTCGCCCGCCAACACCGCCGCACTCTGCTTTCTGCTGCTTTCGATGCTGAGTTCGCCGCTTCCAGCGCAACTCAAGCGCCAAGCCACCGGCGTCGCCGCAAGCGACCCGCTCGCCGCCGCCCCAACGAAAATCGAAAATTCCGAATCGAAAATCCCAAATCCTGCGGCCGCCCTCACCTCCATCGTCACCCGCCTCGCCGCCGCCCCCGACCGCTCCGGTCGCGACTGGGCCGAGCTCGCCCGGGAAACCGTGACCTGGGGCCAGCGCCTGCAATCCGGCCAACAGCCCGTCGCCCCCGGTCCCGTCAACGACGCCCTCGCCGCCGTTACCGCCGGTTCCGCCCTCGATCCCAGAACCGCCGACTGGCCCAAACTCCGCGAAGAACTCAACGCGCTCCTGCAAAAACCCGATGAGAAAAACCAAGACGACAAAAAACAAGATCAGGAAAACAAAGACCAAAAGGACCAGAATCAGTCCCAAGACAAAAACCAGCAGCAGGACAAAAACAAATCCAAGGACGATAAATCCGACCCGTCCCAAGACCAAAAAGGCGATCCGGCTCAAAACTCCGACGACAAGAATAAAAGCAAAGACTCGCCCGAAAATCCCGACTCAAAGCCGCCAGAGGGTAAAGACGGCCAACAAGCCTTCGGCGACATGAAGGACAAAGAATCATCGCCACCGCCGCCTCCGCCCGAAGGCGACACCCAGCAAGTCGGCGGCCAGCCGGACCAGAAACCCGCCGACGCCAACGCCGACCCTGCCCTCGCCATGCCGCTCCAAAAACTCGAGCAGCTCCGCAACCAAGACTCTCCCGCCAAACTCTTCCGACTCATGCAAGGCGACCCCGGCCGCACGCCCGATAAGAAAGGTAAAAACTGGTGATCATCCGTATGATTCGTCGTCTCCTCCACCTCCTCCTGCTCGGCCTCTCGGCCTTGGTTGGCGCCCACACCGTGGGCGCCCAGACCGTCCGCTGGGACCCCATCCAGGGCACCCTCGCCCTCGGCCAGACCAGCGAACTCCAGCTCGTTTTCGAGGATTGCTCGCCCACCGGCCAGCCACGCCTCCCGAGCATCGACGGTCTGACCCTCGAGTTCGCGGGCCAGTCCACGAGCACCTCGATCATCAATTTCAGCCGCTCCGACTCCGTCACGTTCACCTACGCCGCACGCCTCAGCAAAGGCCAGCGGGTTACCATCCCTTCCTTCGAAGTCGAAACCAACAAGGGTAAATTTCGCACCCCCGTCGCCACTTTCGATCCCGGCGCTGCCACCGTCGGCGGCACCGGCGTCGCCCTCGACAACGCCGCCGCCTCCCGCCTCGTGGCGACCCCCGCCAGCGTCTGGGCCGGCGAAGTCTTCACGCTCACCTACTCTCTCGACGCATCGCGCAACTACTTCCCCGATTTCGGCCGCGGCCAGATCGAGTGGAACGCGGAGCCTCTCGTCGCCGAGGATTGGTCCCGGCCCGAGCCCCTTGATTTCCGCCTCGGCAACGAGCCCCGCACCGGACTCACCTACCGCACCCGCGCCGTCGCCCGCACTCCCGGCAGCGTTCGCCTCAACGCCGTCAATCAGCTGCTCAACCTCTCCGTCGGCGTCACCGGCTTTGGCTTTTTTCAGCAACGCCAGTATCAACAATACTCCGTCACCAGCGCCGCTCCCGTTCTGGCGGTAAAGCCGCTCCCCGTCGCCCCGTCCGGTTTCAACGGTGCCGTCGGCGACCTCAAGCTCACCTCGAACGTCGTTCCCCTCACCGCCACCGTCGGCGAACCAATTACCTGGACGCTCGAGCTCGCCGGCACCGCCAACTGGCCCGACCTCCCCGGCCTGCCGTCCCGCGCCGTCTCCAAAAATTTCCAAGTCATCTCGCCCCAAGCCAAACGCACGCCCGCCGAGGGAAAGCTCTTCGAGGCCACGCTGGCGGAAGACGTCGTGCTCGTTCCAAGCAAGGCCGGTTCCTATACCCTCGCGCCCGTTACCTTCACTTACTTCGACCCCAAAGCCGGCGCCTACAAAACCCTCACGACGGCCGCCACCACCGTCACCATCACCGAGCCCGCCCCGTCCGGCCTCAACCTCAACGTGACGCCCGCCGTCTCCAGCCAAGCCAGCACCGAAGATCAGAAACCGAAAACTCCCCCCGTGCCGGCCGCCGCGCCGCTGGCCCTCCCCCGCGAACCGGTCTTCGGCTCAGCCCTCGCTGCTGTTCCCTTCGCCCAGCGGACCGTTGTGCTCCTGTGCGTCGCCCCCTTCGCGCTGCTCAGCGCCTTCTGGTTCGCGCTGGCTCTCCGCCAGGCCCGCGTCACCGACCCACTTCGCCCCCGCCGCGAAGCTCGCGCCCGGCTCCAAAAGCTCCTCCCCGAAATCTCCAGCGCCCCTCCTGCCGCCCTCACTCCGCTCCTGCTCCGGTGGCAGCATGCTACCGCTCTCCTACTCCAAACCCCCTCCGCCGCACCCACCGCCACCGATCTCGCCCGCTCCCCGGCTTTCCAGCAACTCGCGGACCGAAACGCGGCCATCGAGCATCTTACTTTGCTGTGGCGCGAGTCCGACCGCGCGCTTTACGCCGAGAACATCCCGCTTCCCGCCGACTGGACGACTCGGGCCCAAAACGCCCTCGCCGCAACTCCGCTTCCAGGATTCTCGCCGCTGAGACTTTTCCTGCCCCGCAACCTCTTCCCTTTCGTCGCGGCGATCCTCCTCTTCGCTTTACTCTCGCCCATCGCCTCCGCCGCCGAAACCCAAAATCCCGCCGCCTCCGCCGCCACGGCCTATCGACGCGGCGATTTCCCCGCCGCCGAAAAGACCTACCGCGCCTCCCTCGCCAAAACCCCGCTCGACTCGCTCGCCCATCACAACCTTTCGCTCGCTCTCGCCCAACAAGACCGCTGGGACGAGTCCGCGGCCCACGCCGCCGTCGCCCTCGTCCAAAATCCCGCCCACGAATCCATCCGCGCGCAATTTACCCTCGCCGCCGAAAAGTCCGGCCACGTGCCCGCTCCTCTTGCACCTTTCATCGCGCCTAGCTCCTTCCATCAACTCGTGCTCCTCACCTCACCTGCCCGGTGGCAACTCGCGCTCATCTTTAGTTGTGTGATCGCCGCCGGTGCCGTCGGTGGCCTGCTCGCCGGCGCCTACCTGCGCTCTTCCCGGCGCGCCCTCGCTCTTGCCTGGAGCGTGCTCGCCTTGGGCCTTTGCACTGCAATCACGAGCCTCGGTTGCTGGCTCAACTACGGTCCGGCGACGGACGCGCGCGCCGCGATTATCTGGCGCGCCGGCACGCTCCGCTCCATCCCGACCGAAGCCGACACCGCGCAAAAAACCACCCCTCTGGCCGCCGGCAGCCTCGCCCAAATTGATCAGTCGTTTCTCGGCTGGAGGCACCTCCGCTTTGCAGCCGGCCAATCCGGCTGGGTCCGCACCGAGGACCTCGTTCCGATTTGGCAATGATTCCGAGGCTCACCCGCATGCTCAAGCCCACCGGGGTATTCGTTGGCCGAGGCCTAGTAATTAACTAACGCTACCCAGCCCAGCATCGCGGTCGCGCCAGGGCCGAGCCGGCGATTCCCACGCCCGCGCGGCGCAGTCGGGGAATCCTTTGATCCTAAAAACCGCAGAAGGAGGAACCGCTAATTTCCGCTAATCGACGCTAATGAAAGAGTTTTTGATCGAATCCAACTCGACCGGTGATGCACCTAATCGGTGAAACAAAAATTCAAGTTCGGACCAATTCTTCCTCATAGATTAGCGGGAATTAGCGAAGATTAGCGGTTAACCCACTGCCGAATTTAGGTTGAAGCAATCCGCCCGCACCGCCCCTCCGCCCTTGCCCCGACTCATCCAACGCGCACCTTAACTCGGTCCTGCGGTTCAACGCCCTTCTCGTCTGCCTCCGCCATGAAGCTCGCCCCCAAATCCGTCGCCACGTTCACGGTTCTCCTGCTCGCCCTCGGCGTCGTTGCGCTCTGGAGAAATTCTCCCGTCGCCCTTCCCGTCGTCCCGGCCGAGCCTCGATTTACCGACCCTCTGCCGAAGGCGCCCACCACCGCGCTCACCCCCACACCGGCGCCCGCGACCGAACCCAACCCGCCTTCGATCGCCTCGCGGCCGCCCGGCCAAGTGCTCCCGCCCCACCCCTTCATTTTCGGTGAGTCCGGCCCCGTCACCCTTGACGAAATTCCCTCCGGCCGTTTCCGCGATCAGCTCCTCGTCGTTTCCGACGTCGCCCGCGCCCGCGCGCTGACCGCTCTCGGCGCGCTCCGCGTTCCCATCAGCAATCTCGCTTCGCTTCACGTGGACGCCGAGGGCAATCTCTTCTTCGCCTGCCCGCAATCACCCCTCGCTCACTACGACGAAGCCGCCTTCCTCCCCGCTTCCGGCCCAACCGCGAACAGCGCTGCTTCGAACGAATTCACCGTCTCCGTCCCAAACTCCACCCCGCCGGTCCGCCACAGCCGCCCCGGCGCCTCCCGGGTCATCTATCTCGATTTTAACGGGCACGTCGTCACGGGCACGTCGTGGAACTCTATCGCCGGCGCACCTTCGGCTTTCCTCTGCACGCCTTATGACACCGACGGCAATGCCGGTTCCTTCAGCCCGGCCGAGCAAGCCGCCATCGTGCTGATTTGGGAACGCGTCGCGGAGTCGTTCCGGCCGTTCGATGTCGACGTCACCACCGAGCAGCCCGCGACCTTCAACAATTCCACTGCCCGCGCCCTGATCACCAAGGCCCGCGACGCCAACGGCGTCCTAAACCCCGTCGCCGATACCGCCAGCGGCGTCGCTTACCTCAACGTGTTTGGCAACTCCACCTTCGCTGCCGCCACCAGCACGTGTTTCATTTACCAAGGCTCGATGAGCGCCACTAAAATCGCGTCGGTCGTATCCCACGAGATCGGACACCAAATGGGCCTCAGTCACGATGGTACTCTGCCCAACGAGCCGGCCAACGAATACTACGCCGGTCACGGCGCCGACGATACGTCTTGGGCACCCATCATGGGCAGCTCCTCACGCAATGTCCTCCATTGGTCGAAGGGCGAGTATCTCAACGCCAACAATACCCAAGACGACCTCGCCCTCATCGCCGCCAAGCTCCCCGTCCGCCCCGACCAGGTCTCCGGCGCGGACTCCGCTGCCTCCGCCCTCATATTCAACGGCACATCGTTGCGCCAAAACGGCCTCCTCGAAACCACCGGCGACATCGACACCTTCACCTTCTCGACCTCGGGCGGCCCGCTCTCTCTCCGCGTTTCTCCGCCGGAAGTTACCGCACTGTCCAACCGCTTCTCCGTCGATCTCGCCGCCGAGCTCCGGGACGCCGCCGGCACGCTCATCACCCGCTCTGATCCGCCCGACTCAGCCTCCGCCGCTTTGGAGCAAACCCTCGCCGCCGGAACATATTTCCTCCGCATCACCGGTGTCGGCACCGGCTCACCGCTCAACAATCCGCCCACGGGCTACACGTCCTACGGCAGCATCGGCTCCTACGAAATCACCGGCACCGTTCCGCCGCCGACCACGCCCTCCGCCGCCGCCATCGCCCAGAATCCCGAGCCGCAGAACCAATTCCCCGGCAACCCTGCGACGTTCTCCGTCGTGGCCCGCGCCAACCCGGCCGCGACCTTCTCCTGGCAACGCTCCACCGACGCCGGCGCCACTTGGACGTCCCTCAACGAGGGCAGCCCGTACACGGGGACAAACACCGCCGACCTCACGGTGTTTCCGCTTTCCGCCCCGATGAACGGAGACCGCTTCCGCTGCGTCGCCACCAATTCCGCCGGCTCCGCCACCAGCGCGGCCGCCACGCTCACCATCGCCGTGCCGCCCCCGCCCACCCTGCCCACCTTCGATCCGTTTCCGATCGTCAGCACCTTCGGCCGCGGACTCGCCGCCGGCTCCAACACCAACCTCACCATCACCCTCACCGGCGGGTCCGATCCACTCACCCTTCGTTGGCAACGCGACGGCGTAGATCTGCCCGACGCGGCCGGTCCCGTTTACTTCTTGCGCAACTGGCAGCCCACCGACTCCGGCACTTACCGCGTTGTCGCCACCAACCCCGCCGGCACCGTCGTGTCCCCCGGCTATCGCCAGTTCGTCCAACCCGAAGGCGGCTGGCAATGGCGCCACCCCACCCCTACCGGCGCCAACCTCACCAGCTCCGCATTCGTCAACGGTCGCTTTTTCGTCGGCGGTGTCCGCGGCACCGTTCTCACTTCCACCGATGGCATGACATGGACGGTGCGCACCCTGCCCGCCGCCAACAACATCTTCGGCTTCCAATACCTCAACGGCCTCTACATCGCTCTCGGCAGTTTGGGCGCGGTCTTCACTTCACCCGATACGATCGCATGGACGCCCCGCAATTCGGGCATCATCGTTCGCGACACCGGCACCGGCCTCATCGATCTCACCCTCGGCAACGGTCGCATCGTCGCCGTCGGGATCGGCGGACTCACCAGCACCTCGACGGATGCGATCAACTGGACGCCCGGCACCATCGGTGTGACCGAAGATCTCGCCGGCGTCGCGTTCGCCTTCGGCCGCTTCCACGCCGTCTCCGCCGAGAGCGGCCGCGTCTTCAGCTCGTCCGATGGCGTCAACTGGAGCTCGACCATGACCGCGACCTCGGGCTTGGGCGGAATCGCCGCCGGCGCCGGCCGGCTCATCGGGGTAGGCCTCAGCGGCGTCACGTTGACTTCCACCAATGGGACAACTTGGACCCCGGGCAATGTCTTCCCTTCGGCTAATCTTCTCGGCGTCAATTTCATCAACAACCAATTCGTCGCCGTCGGCACCGGCGGAGCCATCCGCACGTCCCCCGATGGGGTGACGTGGACCGCCCGGAACTCCGGCGGCAACGCCAGCAACCTCCAAAACACCACCTTCGGCCACGGCATCTACGTCGTCCCCGGCTCGACCAGCTCCACCGCCCGCGGTGCCCTGCTCACCTCGACGGATGGCGTCACGTTTCGCGAGGCCATCGCCACCGCCATTCCGACCAGCGGCTTTAACCTCACCCTCCGCGGGATCGCGGCCAGCCCGACCGCCCTCGTCACCGTCGGCAACTCCGGCACGATTCTTCAATCCAGCGACGGCACGCGCTGGACCAACCGCACCTCCGGCACCTCCGCCCAACTCAACGACATCGCCTTCGGAGCCGGCCAGTTCATCGCGGTGGGTAATACCTTCGGCGGTATCGGCACCGCGCTCGTCTCCGACCAAGGTGCGACGTGGACCCCCGTATCCGTCCCCGCCAACTCGCTCAACGGTGTCCGGTTTGCCGCCAATCTCTGGATCGCCGTCGGCGCCTTCGGCCGGATTCTCAGCTCGGCGGACGGCTCCAACTGGACCGCCCGCTTTCTCGGCGGCACCTCCGCCACCCTCAATAAAACCACTTACGGCGCGGGCCTCCACGTGGTCGTTGGCAATGCCGGCACCCTCGTCACCTCGCCCGATGGCCTGGCCTGGAACGCCACCACCGCGCCCACGACCGCCAATCTCAACGACGTCACTTTCGCCGCCGGAACCTTTGTCGCCGTGGGCGCCGGCGGGGCGATTCTCACCTCGCCCAACGGCGCCACGTGGAGCGACCGCAGCTTTGGCAACGAAGCTCTCACCAGCGTCGCCTTCGCCAACGGTCAGTTCCTCGCCACCGGTCCCGGCAGCAACTATTTCGTTTCCCCGGACGGCATCACCTGGACCGCTCGCTTCACCGGCGCGTCCGACGCGTCATTCGACTCCGCCGCGTTCGGCGATGAGCGCTACCTCGTCGGCGAAAACGCCGCGATCCTCGCCACCGGCGCGCCGCTCATCACCGCCCCCGCGCCCCAAGTTGCTCTCGTCGGCGCACCGCTGACCCTTGGCGCCGCCGTCACCGCATCGGCCTACCCCCTCACCTACCAGTGGACCAAAGACGGCGTCGCCATCGCCGGCGCGACCGCACCCACCTATTCCTTGGCCCGCACCGCCACGACCGACGCCGGCACCTATCGCCTGATCACCAGCGGCCCGCTGGGCTCCGTCACGGCGAGCGCCGCGACCGTGAGCATCGCCGCGCCTGCCCCGGGCCGCATTCTCAACCTCTCCGTCCGCGCCGTCGCCGGGCCCGACGAACGCACGCTCATCGCCGGCTTCACGCTCTCGGCCGGCGGCTCAAAGAATCTGCTCATTCGCGGCATCGGCCCCGCCCTCATCCCGCTGGGCGTGCCGACTGCGCTGCTCGATCCTCGCCTCCAAATCTTTAATTCGCCGCCCGCCGCCCCCCTCGCCGCCAACGACAATTGGGGCCCGAACCCGACGTTGGCCGCCCTCTTCCCGTCCGTCGGCGCCTTCCCCCTCGATCCCGCCGGTCGAGACGCGGCCCTCACCCAGACTTTTCTCGCCGGCAACTACACCGCCAACGTCTCCCCGCCCGGCACTGCGAGCGGAGTCGCGCTCGCCGAAGTTTACGACCTCGATTCTCCCGCCGCGTCCGCCCGCCTCCTCAACCTCTCCGCCCGCGCCCAAGTCGGCACCGGGGCCGATCTGCTCATCGCCGGGTTCACGCTCTCGGGCAACGTCCCCCGCACCGTTCTCATCCGCGGCATCGGCCCCAGCCTCACCCAGTTCGGCGTGCCCAACACCCTTGCCGATCCGAAACTCGAAGTTTTCCGCGACACCACGCTCCTCCACGCCAACGACAACTGGGCCGCCAACGCGACCGCTGCCGGCACCGCCGAGCTCGTCGCCGTCTTCGCCCGCACCGGTGCCTTCGCCTTGCCCAATCCCGCGAGCCGCGACGCCGCGCTCATCGTCACGCTCGCCCCCGGCAACTACACCGCCCAAGTCAGCGGCGTAAACGACACCACCGGTGTCGCCCTGATCGAAATCTACGAACTGCCCTGAGTCCGACGTAGGGCAGAGTCTCCGACTCGCCCTCCACGTCCCGCGACCGCCCGCCCAGCCAAGCCATCGCCCATCATTTGCTCCGACCAAGCCCCGTCATCCGACTCAGCTTGAACGCGGTTCACACCAACGTCCCGATGCATTTAACCGTAGGGCCGGACCTTGGTCCGCGCCGCCCTAGTTGTCGTTGCGAGAAGCGCAGCGACGACGCAATCCAGCTAAATTGCCACGGCGCGCCTCGCGCACCTGCTCTCGCAACGAAATTCTGGTTATGAGTCAGATGAGATCGCGTAGAATATTGAACCAGCCGCCAAAAAAGCGATGAATACGGAGCTGATCCAAAGCACGACAGAAAATTCCGGGGTTGAGACCCGTCGCGTCTGACCGCAAACGTAAGACACCGGCAAAGAGAAGGACCCCCCATCATGATCACATCACCAACGAAGATAGATAAATCATTTGCGGTTCTTTTCTTCGCCATGGCCGCGCTGTTGCTGCTCGCAGCTGTATTCGGTGTTATCGCCGAGAAATACGCCAGAGCAGTATCTAATTCGTGTTTTGCCACAGTGAGTCTGGTACTCGGCCTTTGGACTATCAGAAAAGAAAAGTCTGAATCGGGTCCAAGTGACCGACCGAGCAGTTAGTTCAAACGGCCAAAGGTCCCGCCCCATCAGCTCTGTCGCTCGGCACCACGCGTTTCCGGCAGCCGGAAACGCCGTCGTTGCCGTAACACCGAGCGATCCAATTGGCCCTCAATTCAGACTCAGCGCAGCCCGCAGGCCTTGCGCGCGCGACCGATCACCTGCTCCGCCACCGCCCGCGCCCGTTGCGCACCTTCGCGCAGCACCGCTTCGACGTGATCCGGATTCGCCGCGAGTTCAGCCCGCCGGGCGCGAGCCGTCGCGAAGAAATTCCAGTAGTGCTCAAACAGCGCCTTCTTCAAATCCCCGTAACCCAGCCCGCCGGCCCGCAACCGATTTTCGAAATCCGCCGCCACGTCCGCCGACGCGAAAAATTTCAGCAGCTGGATCGCGAGATTTTTGTCCGCATCCGGCTTCGGCTCTGCCGGCGTGCGCGAGTCCATCACGATGCCCATGATCTTTTTTCGTAGCGCCTTCTCGTCGCCAAATATCTCAATCGTGTTGCCGTAGCTCTTCGACATTTTCTGTCCGTCCAGCCCGGGGATCACCGCGACTTCGTCGCGAATCTCCGACTCCGGCACCACCAGCGTCTCGCCGTAGGCCTCGTTGAACTTGATCGCCATGTCGCGCGTCATCTCGACGTGCTGCTTCTGGTCGCGACCGACCGGCACGCGGTGCGTGTCGTAGAGCAAAATATCCGCCGCCATCAGCACCGGATACGCAAACAGCCCGAAGTTGGGTGAAATTCCTTTTGCTGTTTTATCCTTAAAACTGTGCGCCCGCTCCATCATGCCCATCGGCGCGAGCGAACCGAGCATCCACATCAGCTCGCACACTTCGGGCACATCGCTTTGCCGCCAGAAAACGCTCGTCTTCGGATCAAGCCCGCACGCCAACCAGTCGAGCGCGATTCCCTGCGTGTTCTTCCGCCGCTCCGCCGCATCCGTCACCGTCGTCATCGAATGGTAGTCCGCGATGAAATAGAAACAATCACCCCGCGACTGCGCCTCGATCGCCGGCCGCATCGCGCCGAAATAATTGCCGATATGGAGCGTGCCCGAGGGCGTGATGCCGGTGAGTGTGCGCATGGAAACATCGGAGCTTCGCGGACGTCTCGCCACGGCGTCAATCCCGGCGCGGCAACAGCGTCACGCCGCCCCGCGACTTCGCAATCGTCGCCGCCGGCAAATAACCCGAAAACGCCACCGTCGGCATCACCAACGCCCGCGGTCCGAGCACCGTTCCGGGATTGAGCACCGCGTTGCAGCCTACTTCCGCCCGGTCGCCCACGATCGCACCAAATTTTCGCAGCCCGGTTTCGTGCACCGTCTCGGGCGTGCGCACCGTGATCAACTTTTGGTCGAGCCGCAGATTCGAACAGATTACCCCCGCGCCGAAGTGCGCACCGTTACCCAAAATCGAGTCGCCCACGTAGCTAAAATGCGGCACCTGCGCGCCGTCCATCAGCAGGCAGTTCTTAAACTCGCACGCGTTACCCAGCACGCAATTCGCGCCCACGATGACGTTGCCCCGGATAAATGCCCCCGGCCGGATCTCCGTCCCTTCGCCGATCCACGCCGGCCCGATGATCGTCGCATAGGGCGGCAACTTTACGGTCGGGTGAATGCAAACGAATCCTTCGATGTGCACACCCGCCGGCCGCGCCGGCAAAGCCGCCTCAAACTTGTAGGCCGCGAGCGCCGGCCCGATGCGCTTGAGCCATTCCCACGGCGCCACGTCCCCCGGAAAATACGCCGCAAAAGCTGCGAGCGACTGGGGCAGAGAAAAAAAATCGGATGCGATCATTGGGACGTCGTCACTGAAGTTGGAGCAAATCCCGGGACAGGGACAGCGGCATTTTTCGCATCAAAATCCCGGCAACATTTCCAGACCGGCGTCCGGTTTTTTCTTCTTCGGCCGGGGTTCCACCCACAGCCGGATGACCAATTCCGCCAAATTCTTCATACTGGTGCGTTTCATGCCTTCGTGGTGCGCCGCCTCTTTAAACACCGGCACCACCCCGCTCCGCTCGACGTAATAACGCCAAAATTCCCCGTCCAACCGCGCCGCCGCCGCATGGTCGTCGTTGAGCGATTTCACGATTCCACGAACCTTCTCCTGCCAAAATTGTCGTTCGTCGCGATGACCTTGCCAATAGTCGAAGACCCGCTGCTCAAACCGATTCAAACTCATGCCGCCAACGTGCGTCGCATGATTCCAAAAACAACCGCAAAACCTCGCCCTACGTCAACGTTGCATTCCCGCCTCCGCCGATACTAATCTCCGCCTCGAAACATTTATCCCCCCTATCCTATGTGGCAAAAATTCAAAGAGCAGATTCTGGTCATCGTCGTCATCGTCGTCATCGTGGTCGGCGCCGCCTTTTGGCTTAACCAAAAAACTGTCATCGAACTCCAAGCCCAACAGGAGTTGAAACTCGCCCCGTTGCGCGAGGCGAGCGACGCCCTCAAAGCCCAAAACGAGGAAAACCGCCGGTCCCTCGAGTCCACCAACAAGCTCCTCAAGGACGCCATCGCCAAGCGCGAGTCGGATCTTTTCCGCACCGACGAAGAGATTCAGAAACTCAACGTCGAGCGCATGGACGCCCTCGCCGACGCCATCGCGAAGAAGGTTCAACCTTACAACCCTCTGCCAAAATCGCCGGAGGAGGCCGAGAAAATGCAGAACGAGCAGGTGGACAAAGTCTCCACCCGCATGACGGAAAAAATCTCCCCCATTCTTTCCGAGATGGCCAAGGACCAGAACCTCACCCGCGAGTCCATCGCCACCTACAGTCAGCGGATTTCCAATCAGGTCGGCAACGTCCTGACGGCCGAACTCGCGAAGAACCAAGTTCTGAACAACAACCTGATGGCGACCCAAGCCGCCGCCCAAGACGCGCTGAAATTGTCCCACGAAATCACTGCGCTCTATCTCAGTTCCTTCAAAGACCAAGGCCTCATCACCCGCTTGCTCACCTTGCCCGCCAACGTCGTTCGCGACGCCGCCAGCCTCAGCATCGTGTCGAGCAGCGACCGCAAGAAAGTCGAACAGGAGCTCATGGCCAAGATGGCCGACATCGACCGCAAGCTCGCCGAAATCCAGGCTCAGGCGCCGAAAAAATAATCCGGCCTGTTGCTCAAAAATTCAACCGACGCCCCGGTGCGTCGGTTTTTTTGTCCCATGCACTTTCGTGTAACTCGCTCTCGCCGAAACCTCCGAGCTCTGAAACTGTTCCGCCCCAAATGCAGCGCTTGAAGAAATTTATCACCCCGCAGGTCATAAAATGGTTCGTCGTCGGCGTGGGCTTTTCGGCGTTCGGGGTGCTCGTGCTGAAGCTTATGGTCGGTATTATGGGTTGGCCCTACATGATTTCGACTCTCGTCTCCGGTGAAGTTGGAACCGTTTTGAGATTTTTAGTCGTAGATCGCTGGGTATTTGCGAACCGACGCCCGACCTGGAAACGACTTTGGCACTATCATCTCGCGAACGCCTTGGGCTTCGCGGTCTGGTGGTCAGCAGCCAATCTGCTCGAAACGTCCGGCATCCACTACCTCGTGGCCCCAATCCTCGCCATTTTCTTCTCCATCGGCTTCAGCCTCGCGACCAATTTTCTCTGGGTCTGGCGTAAACCGGCTGCTTCAAATCCCGCGAGTTGAGCGGACCGACCGCGGCCAGATCGCCGGGCTGCAAAATCAAGGGCGGACGTTCGCCCTCTGTGCCGGCCCCGTCGCCCACCGAGACGCCCACCCAGTCGCGATCGACGACCAGCTCACGGCCAAGATGGATGGCACCCGCATGTTCGACCGGTTGTTTGACCGCCAACTCGGTGCCCAGAGCCGACTGCAGATTTTCGGGCAACACGACCCGGTCCCGCGCTTTATCGCGTTGGCCGCCCGCCTCGTGGTCAGTAGACGTTCGTCCCCGTTACCGCTGGAGAAAAACGATGCAGATCGGCGCCGGCACGTTGATCACGCCCTTGGTTTGATAGGTGAGTTCACCGGTCGTCTGATTCACCCGATGCACCGCGACGGTGTTGGAATCGGCCCCGGCCGCGAGCAACCAACCGCCGTCGGGCGAGAGCGCGATGTTGCGCGGAAAAGCCCCGCGCACCGGTTGCACTTGGATCACCTGCAAGACCGCTGTCGCCGGATCGGCGCGATAAACTGTGACCGTGTCGTGACCGCGATTCGACGAATAAACAAACTTCCCGCTGGCGTGGACCAGAATCTCGGCGGCGGAGTTGAAAGCTTCCTTAGCCTTCACCGCTTCACTGAGCGCCGGCACGGTCGCGATCAAGTTTGCCGTGCCCGCCGCCGCATCCCAAGCGAAGGACGTGACCGACGACGAGAGCTCGTTCAGCAGATAGATAAATTTTTCATCCGGAGAAAATTTCATGTGCCGGGCTCCGCCGCCGGGGACCGACGCGATGACGCCGTGCATCGTGATGGACGGCGCCGCGAGGTCGATCCGATGCACCACGATTGCGTCCATCCCGAGATCGGGTACGAGCGCGAATCGGCCGTCCGGTGAAAACGCGCACATGTGCGCATGGGGCTTTTCCTGGCGGCTAGGCATCACGCCCGAACCCTTGGTTCCGTGCTTCACGACTTGCGCCGCTCCGAGGCGGCCGTCGGCGTCGAGGGGAAACAGCGCCGTTGAACCACCGCCATACTGGGCCGTCAAAAGGAACTTCCCGCTCGGATGCACCGCGATATGCGCCCCGCCGCCGTCGGTGGTTGGCGCGGAATTGATGAGCTCAAGCGCACCCGTCGCGCCGATCCGATACCCAACGGCACTGGGCCCCCCGGCGACCCCGGCCACGGCGTAGAGTTTTGTGCCATCCGGATGCAGCGCGAGAAATCCGGGATTACCGACTTCAGCCGCCAACTCGGCCGCCGTGAGTTTGCCAGTCTTGGAATCAAAGGTCGCGCGATAGATCCCCTTCGCGCCGCCCCCACCGGTGCCGAAATAAACGGACATCGGCTGGGCCGCCGCCAGCGCCGCCACTCCGCATGAGACTGTCCACCACTGTGCCAGCCGAACCAACGAAGGGATTTTCATATCCCCCACTAAGCAGCGCCGCCCGGTCCGAGCCAAGCCAACAAGAGCCGCACCGCTAGCTCTTGAGCAACGCCACCGCCCGCTGCATCGCCGCCGACACCGCCGCGCAGGCCGGCTCGTTCTCTAGCGCATTGAGCACTTTGTTAAACGGCTCGGCCCGCACCGGTCCGTCATAGCCGAGAGTCACCAACGCGGAGAGAAACGCCGCCGCATCGATCACGCCCGTTGCCGCCGGCAGTTCCCGCTCGCCGTCTCTTTGCAGGTTCTTCGCCACGCCTTGCGGCGCATCGTTCAAATCGACGCTGACCACGTCGGCGTTCTTCAACGTCAACAAATCAGCCACCGTGTCGCCCGCCTGCCACCAATGCCAGGTATCGAGCACCAAGCCCACGTTGCCCGTCCCGATCTCCGCGATCAGCTCCCGGGTCTCCGCCAGCGTGTGGACAAACGGATATTTGCGCCCGACCAACAGCGTCTGCGTGCCCACATACTCCAGCCCAAGTCCGAGCCCGTGATCCCGCAGCACCCGCGCAACTTCCGCCAACCGCAACGCGTGCTGCTTGAAATTGGCGCGATAGGTCAGCGAGTCGCTGCTGGGCATCAGCCACGTGCCCATCCGCCGCACTCCCGCCCGTTGCAGGCCCGCCGCGATCGCCGGCAGCTTCGCCAACCCCTCACGGAACAGCGCGTCGTCTTTGCGAAAATCAACCGCCAGCCCGGCTGCGGCCCACGTCAGTTTCTTTGCGTTCAAATCCGCCAGCGTCTCGGAAACTTGCAGCGCTGACATCGCCGCCAACTCATCCGGCCGCGGCTCGACGGCCTCGAAGCCATGGCGCTGGGCCAGATCGTTGAGCTCACGCTGGCTCGTCACCGCCACGCCAATGCTGCCAGGGGTCAGCGCGAGTTTAAACGACCGACCGGGGCCGCTGGCTGTCGCCGAGAGTCCTCTCCCCGACACCGCCACAGTCGCCGCCAGCAATGAGGTGCGTTGCATAAATTCGCGTCGGTTCATACCGCACCCCAACAAAATCCCGGCCCCATCGCAATCCGCATCCTCGATCAAAGGGTCGTTCACTGCGCCGTCCAACCACCGTCAATGACGAGGTCCGTTCCGGTCATGAAACCCGCCGCATCCGAACACAAATAAACCGCCGCCGCCGCGATCTCGCTCGGCAGGCCCCAGCGACCCAGCGGCGTCTTGGCCAAAAACGTCGCCCGTAGCTCCGGATTGCCCATCAGCGGCGCGTTGATCTCCGTATCGCAGACGCCGGGGCTGATCCCGTTCACCGTGATTTTCTCCGGCGCCAATTCCAAAGCCAACGCGCGATTGAATCCCAGCAGCGCCGACTTGCTCGCCGAGTAGGCCGTGCGGCCCGGCAACGAAATATGAGCCATCATCGAAGTCAGGTTGATGATCCGGCCGTAGCCGCGCCCGGTCATCAGCGGCACGAACGCACGGCACATCAGAAACGTGCCGGTCAGGTTCGTTTCGATCACGCGATTCCACTCCACGAGCGTGAATTCGGTGATCGGTTTGCGCAGGTTGATCCCGGCATTGTTGATCAAGATATCCAACCGGCCGCCCAGCGCCGACTCATACGTTTCCCGCGCGCGGGCCACCGCCGTCTCGTCGCGGACATCGGCCACCAAAAGTTCAGCGCGGCCGCCCTTCGCCCGGATTCGGTGCGCGACCTCCGCCGCTTTTGCCTCGTCCCGCGCGAGCAACGCGACCGTCGCGCCGGCCTCCGCGAGGGCGAGCGCCATTGCTTCACCGAGGCCTTGGCCGGCACCGGTCACGAGCGCAAATTTTCCAAGAAGGGGCGAGGTCATGCGCGAAATTCAGGCGCGCCGCTCGCTTCCCCGCAATGGATTTCACCCGGTCGCACCCGCCCGCTTTTATGGAGTCTTTGGCCACGCCCAAGCCGGCGGCGTCATCGGGTCGAAACCCATGATCCCGGGAATCAGATTTCAAATCAGCATTGGGGCCGGGACTGACGGGGGCGGGATCAGACATCAGCAGGAAAGCAGGTTGGGCGAAGCCGCTAAAACGGCAGAAATTCAATGGAGGCTCCAAGGCCGAGTTCGTCGGTTGGGTCCGGTTCGGAAACAGCACCGAGCTATTCTCGGCTCGATCCAAGCCGCCGATCCGGCGATTGCCGCGACGCCTCCGCGCTGGCCGATGCCACCCCCGGCAAGTCTTTCCTCGGTCCCCGTCAACTCGCGTGGCTGAAGAGCGCGCTCTCCGATTCCAACGCGAACTCGAATATCGCGCTGCGTTTCATCGCCGTCGGCAGCCAGTTCTTGAATCCCATGGCCTTTGACGAGAACCTCTCCCGCTATCCGCAGGAGCGGGCGGACATCCTCGATTTTATCCTCAAAAACAAAATCGGTGGCGTGGTCTTTTTAACCGGCGACCGACACTTCGGCGAATTTTCCCGTCTTGAACGGGCCGGCGCGCCGCCGGTGCTTGAGCTCACTTCCTCATCGCTCACCGCCGGCGCAAATCGCCGGCCCGTGACCGAGGGCGAAAAATGGGCCGAGGCCAAAAATCCTGTGCGCGTGCCCGGGAGCATCATCGTCGAAAACAATTTCGGCGAAATCACCCTCACCGGGCCGCGCCAGGCGCGAATCCTCGGCTTCACCGCCTACAACCGCGAAGGAAAATCCCTCTGGTCGACCTCCGTGCCGGTGGCCGACCTCCAGTTTGCCCGGGCGCCTTAACGCGGCGGGCGCGGAAGGCGAAACGCGTCCGCACCACAAACGCGTTGTCTTACGCCACGTCCGCAAGGACGCTCACGGATGGAAAACCAAACCCAGCCGTGGCCCGAGCGCTTCGACCTCACTCTTTGTCCTGCAGCCGATGTTGAGACCGCGATTGCCGCGAGCGCCTTGGGCGTCGCCGTTATTTACTCTGCCGAGAGCGTCTTTCTCGTGATCGAGTCCCGCGCCCGCAGTCTTCGCACCGAGTGCCTCCGCCGGCTCACCACCGCCAAGCTACCCGCGGCCACGCCGCTGCTGGTCGCATTCCGCTGCGAGGTTTTGCCGGAGACGAGCCGCGAGCAGATCGACGCCGCCTGTCGCCGCCAAGTCGTCCTCGCCGGCGAGTTGCGCCGCGCGCTCCGGCCCGCGATGCGTTAAGCAAATTTGACCCGCCTCAAACACCCCTGATCAGCCCGGGGAGCTGGGATAGATTCAACCCCCGCGCCCGGGACTGAATTTCCCGCAACCCTGCGCCCACCCTGCGTCCGCGCCGCGCCAGCGCGCGACTCGCCAACGATGAAACCCACGTGCGACGCGGGAACACGCTGCTGACCGAGCCACCCCGGCGGAGTCGGTGCCCGCCCCCATCAAAGCGTAGTTCCTCGCCGGTCCGGCCATAAAAAAGCCCGGCGCCGGTTCAGGCGTCGGGCTTTTGCAGAGGAATGAGCGGACTTACTTGCCGGCAGCGGGAGCGACCGGCAGCGCGGGCGCTGGAGCGCTCGACTTGATCTCGAGCAGGTCGATTTCGAAAATCAACGTCGACGAGGGCGGGATGTTACCGCGCGCGTCATCGCCATAGGCGAGTGAGGGAGGGACGTAGAGCTTGATCTTGCCGCCCTTGTTCACCTTTTGCAGACCCTCGGTCCAGCCGGGGATAACTTGGTCGAGTTGGAACTCGGCCGGCTCGTTGCGCTGCACCGAGCTGTCGAAAACGGTGCCGTCGATCAGCGTGCCGGTGTAGTGGACTTTGACGGTCTCGGTGGGCTTTGGCACGGCGCCGTCGCCTTGCTTAACGATTTCATAACGGAGGCCGCTGGGCAGTTCGACGACCGCCTTGTTTTCTTTCAATTTCGCAAAGAAATCGCCGCTCTGCTTGAGGCCCTCTTGCTTGAGTTTGCCCATGTAAGCGTCCTGCTTCTTCTTCATGAATTCGTCCATCGCCGGCCCGATCTTCTCGAGTTCGTAGGGCGATTCTTTGCCGGAAACCGCCGCGCCCATGCCTTTGAGCAGGGACTCGACTTCCGCCGGGCTGAAGGCGAGCTCGGAGAGCCCGATCCGTTTGCCCATGAACCAGCCGAAGGTCTCGACGAGTTGCGCCTCGGTGAAAACCGGGGCGACCGGAGCCGCGGCGACGGCAGCGGCAGCAGGCTGGCCGGGGATGTTGAGTTTGACCTCCTGAGCTTGGATCGCGGTGGCAGTGCCGAGCGCGAGCAGGGAGAACGTGAGAGCGGACTTGAGCTTCATATTTGGGTTGTAGGTGGACCTAAGCTGGAAACTGAAACGGCCGATTTGTGCCGGAAACTTTTGGGTGTGCCGGTCTGCCGCCCCAAAAGCAAACAATTACTCCCCGCTTGTGTCGCAGCAGGGCGACCACCACGTTTTTCCTCCGAATCACCCCCATGACCCCCGATCAATTTTGGACCAGTCAAGACGGTCAGATCCTAACGATTAAAAATAAGGACGACCGCACCACGACGCTCACCCTAGCCTTCTGGCCGCGGAATCCCGCCGAATTCGAATTCCTCAAGACCCACCTTGCCGACCTCAAGTTCACCGAGCGCAGCTCCCTCGCCCGCATCGGCATCGAGATGCTCTTGCAAGGCGCCCCCGTCGTCGACGGGAACCGCATTTTACTGACCGCCGATACCTTCATTTACGACCAGAGTTTCCCCAACGTACCGTATTGGAAAAAACTGCTCCGATCGGGCGTGCCCGTCGGCCGGCTCTTTTTTGCCCCCGCCGCCGCCAAACTCTCCAGCACCGAGATCTGGGCGGCCATCCAGGCCAATGCCCTCAAGTTGCCCAACACCATCTCCATCGACTCCCGCGGGCGCGTTTTCCTTACTCCGCACCAAGTTAACTACACGCTCTCTTCGAGGCTTTCGCGCCTCAACTTCGAGCACATCGTTTCCGGCAACGCCGGCCGCTCTTTCATCGACAAGGTCCAAGTCCGCCACGAAGCCTCGCCGCTCACCATCCCTCCGCGCTCGGGCATCCTCACGAGTTGCTCGATGTATCTGAAGGAACACTTCGTCGTCCTCAACCAAGGCGAGGGCAACTTCGGCCTCCACACCAGCGCCATCTTGCTCGATCCGATCAAAACCTTCGGCACGAACATCATGCTCGAAATCTACAACACCGGCGACCAGCCCGTTTTAAATCCGATGGTATCCGTTGATATCTTCAGAGCCCCAACCTTGGCCGACCCCGAGTTCAAAACCCTCGCAAAAAAACGCCAACGTCTCCTCGGCACCGCCCACGAGCTCTTCAAGTGTCTCGATGCGAATCCTCCCCGGGACAACGCCGAGGCCCGCCCGCGCACCAAGATCACCGTCCGCGGCCAAAGCGGAACCACCGAAAATCGCAGCGTCCTCGTCCGGGCCAATGAGGACCTCAAAAAAATCCTCGATGGCGAGGCCTGCCCCATCGGCAGCCGCACGATGGTCCAGGCGCTCGACGCCGCCCCACCCGATGCCGACACCCTCATCGTCGATCACTTTCCCGATCTGCTCGAACACATCGAGCTGCTCACCCGCATCGGCGACGTGAAGCTGAAGCGGATCATTTTCCGCAAAGCCTCGCGGACCCACGGCTATTTTCTCTCCAGCAACGCCCACGCCCGCCTCGACACGTTCGACGCCATCGGCATCCGCGTTTACTGGTACGACGAGTCCACCAAAGAGCTCTACGCCCACGTTTACAAAAAGGGCCACGGCTTCTTCGTCCGCGAGGAACTCACCCGCAAATTTCAAGAGACCACGATTCTCGCCTTCTACGGTTCGGCCGTTGGCCTCGATCCCGCCGACACCGCCCGCATCACCGGTCTGGTCGAAGGCCTCACCGGCTTCATCGGCCCCAACGTCGGCGTGCTCACCGGCGGCGGCGGCGGCGTCATGCGCCTCGCGACCGACCAAGCCCGCAGCAAAGGCGCGCTCACCGGCGCCTGCTTCCTCGAACTCGAAGCCCAACCGCCCGAGCTGGGCGTCGATTTCTTCAACACGTTTCAGGAGAGCTCCCGCCACTTCCGCCAAAAGTGGTTCGAGGCCGCCGATTTCTGCATCTTCAACGTCGGCGGCGTGGGCACCCTCGAAGAAATCGGCATCGAGATGTGCAACCTGAAACTCGGCATCCGTCCCCGCACGCCTTTCGTGTTCTTCAATTCAAAATTCTGGGGCGACCTCCGCAAACAGGTAAAGACGATGATAGCCACCAAGCGCGCCCCCGCGTGGATCAACGACTACATTCTCTTCACCGATGATCCCGCCGAGGTCGTCGCCTTTTACCGCAAAAAGCTGCAGGTGCTTTAAACACCTTTTGCGATTTCGCCATAACGGCGGAAACGACGACGAACGTTAGCGTCAGCGCCCACCACCGTTCCGTTCTGGCCAATTCACGAATTCCACCCAGCTTTTCCCCATGACCGCCCAACTCGCCGAGCTCACCCGCGCTGAGCTCACTCTCAGCCCCGAGGAGAAGCTTTCCCTCGCCGAGCAACTCATGGCCATGACGGTCGCCGAGACGTCCCCCGCGCCTGCGGCCGCTTGGGAGACGGAGGTGCAACGCAGTCGCGCGGACGTCCAATCCGGAAAAGTGCGGTGGGTGCCCGGCGCTGAAGTCGAGCGCTCGCTGGATCGCCTGTTGGGATGAAGGAACTCGCCTATCACCCGGCCGCTCGGGCGGAGTTGAAAGCTGAGGTGTTGTATCGTGAAACCGAACACCCGCGAGCTGGCGCTCATGTCCGCGCTGCTATCGCGAGGGCCATTGTTTCCTTGCGCCAGTTCCCCGGTCTCGGTCGGCCAGGGCCGGGTGGCGTCCGCCGCATTGTCACCCGTGGTTATAAATTCATCGTTCACTGCGAACTCATCGCCGACTAAATCGTTGTCTGGGCAGTAGCCCATCCCGCCCGAGCTCCCGGCTACTGGCTCACGCATCGCGCTCCCTGATTTGCAATGTCCACTCTTCCCTCCTCCCTCCTCGTCGTCGGCTCCGGTGGCCGTGAACACGCGCTCGTCCGCGCCCTCGTCGCCTCCCCCGCCGCGCCCCGTGTCATCTGCGCGCCCGGCAACGCCGGCATCGCCGAGGAGGTGCCCTGCTTCCCGATCGCGGCCGACGATGTCACCGGCCTCGTCGCCTTCGTGCAACGCGAGCAGATCGCCTTCGTCGTCGTCGGCCCCGAGGTCCCGCTTTCCCTCGGGCTCGCCGACCGTCTACGTGAATTGGACATCCCCGTCTACGGCCCCGGCGCCGACGGCGCGCGGCTAGAAGCGTCGAAAATTTTCACGAAACAGATTCTCCTCAAGCACCGGATCCCGACCGCACCCGCCGCTTTCTTCAGCGCGATCTCACCCGCTCTCACTTACCTACGCAACCGCTCCCTGCCCATCGTCGTCAAGGCCGACGGGCTTGCCGCCGGCAAAGGCGTCGTTGTCGCCCAATCCCTCGAAGAAGCCGAAGCCGCCGTGCGCGAAATGCTCGCCGGGGAAAAGTTCGGCGCCGCCGGCCGACAACTCCTCATTGAGGACTGCCTTTTCGGTGAAGAAACCAGCATCCTCGTCGTCGTCTCCGGCCGCGACTACGTCATCCTCCCGACCTCGCAGGACCACAAACGCATCGGCGACGGCGACACCGGCCCCAACACCGGCGGCATGGGCACCTACTCACCCGCCGAGGTCGTCACGCCTGAGCTCCTCGCCCGCATCGATCACGAAATCGTCCGCCCTTCCGTGCACGCCATCGCCGCCGAGGGCATCGCGTTTTGCGGCACGCTCTTCATCGGCATCATGCTCACACCCGCCGGCCCGAGCGTGATCGAATACAACACCCGCTTCGGCGACCCCGAGACCCAAGTCGTTCTGCCGCGCCTCGCCACCGATTTGCTCGCACTGCTTTGGGCCGCGGCCCTCGGCCGCCTCCTCGCCGTCGGCCCGCTCGCAGTGAAACCCGACTACGCCGTCTGCGTCGTCATCGCCGCCCGCGGTTATCCCGACGCCTACACCAAAGGCGACATCATCACCTTGCCTGCACCCGTTGCCCTGCCGCCCGCAACCACGATCTATCACGCCGGCACGGCGAAAAACGCCGCCGGCCAACTCGTGACCAACGGCGGCCGCGTCCTCGGCGTCACCGCCCTCGCGCCCACCCTCCGCGCCGCCGCCGAACGCGCCTACGCCGCCTGCGACCAAGTTCGGTGCGCCACTAAGTATTTTCGCCGCGACATCGCCGCCCGCCAACTCACGCGCTCATGACGTTTTTTCACTTACTCGCTCTGGCGCTCGCGACCGGTTGCTCCTTCGCCGCTCCGCTCACCTTCGATCTGGGTCAAGGCCTCGCCTACCACCGCGCCCACTCGCTCCCGGCCGATCTCCCCGGTTCCTCGCCGACGCGCCCCCAGCCGCTCGTCCTCGACCTCCGCTACGCCGTCGGCGATGCCGACGCCGCCACCGCCCTTTCGGCGTGGCTCAAGTTCCGCGCCGCTCCGCGCACACCTGTTTTTCTCCTCGCCAATTCCGCCACGAGCCCCGCCTTGCGCGCCGCCTTCGCCGACCGCCAGCACACCGCCGGCCTCCTCGTGCTCGGGCTCGCGGGATCAGACTTTTCCCCCGATATCGCGTTAAAAACCACCCCTGAAGCCGAACGTCTCGCTTACGACGCGCTCACCGACGCCTCGGCCCTCGCCCGGTTGATCAATCCTCCCATTACCAAACCTCGCAACGACGAAGCTCGGCTTGTGGCCGACTACCTCGCTGGTCGCACCTCCGAGCCACCCGCCGCCGACCCAGCCCCCGCAGCCACCGCCCCGACGCCGCCCCCGCCGCCCGCGACGGACCCCGTGCTGCAACGCGCCGTGCACCTGCACCGATCCCTGCTTGCCCTCAAACGCCTTTAAACCGCCTCACGCCCCGGATTGCCTTTCGCCGGAAACCCCTTCCCCTCCCATTCCGAACCACACCACGATGCCCGCTCCCGGATACATCCTTGTCGTTTGCACGGCCAACACCTGCCGCAGCCCTATGGCCGCCGCGCTGCTCAAGCACGCCTTGGCCGCCCAGCCTGAACCTCTGCGTTCTCTCGAGGTCCTTTCGGCGGGCGTCGGTGGCCGCGATGGCGACTCGGTGAGCGCCAACTCCGTCACGGCCATGAAGAAAGTCGGCCTCGACGTCTCCGCGCACCGCAGCCGCGCCGTCACCGAGGAACTCGTGCGCGGAGCCGTCGCCGTCTTCGGCATGACCGAGTCCCACCGCGCGATGCTTCAATTCGCGATGACCCCGGTCCCGCGCAATCTCTACCTGTTTCGCGAGTTCATGCCCCAGCGCGGGCCCAAAGAAATCGGCGATCCCTACGGCGGCGCCCTCAAACTCTACGAAAGCACGCGCGACGAAATGGTCGAAGCCATCCCCAGTCTGATTGAATTTCTCAAGACGCAGATCAGCGCCAAACCGGCCCGTTAAACCGAGATTTCGGGTTGCGGATTGCTGATTAAGAAACTGCTTTCACTACCGTCTTTTCCAACCCGCAATCCGCCAGCCGAACTCTGCAATGTTGAACGCCACTCCCCTCGCCCAGCTCGATCCCGCCGTCTACGCGGCCCTCTCCGCCGAGTTTGCCCGGCAACAAAGCCACATCGAGCTCATCGCTTCGGAAAATTTCACTTACCCCGCCGTCATGCAGGCGCAGGGCAGCGTGCTCACCAACAAATACGCCGAGGGCTACCCCGGCAAACGCTGGTATGGCGGCTGCGAATTCGTCGACCAGATCGAGCAACTCGCCATCGATCGCGCCAAGCTGCTCTTCGGCGCCGACCACGCCAACGTCCAGCCCCACTCCGGCGCTCAGGCTAACACCGCGGTCTATGCCGCGGTCCTCCAACCCGGCGACAAACTGCTCGGCATGAACCTCAGCCACGGCGGCCACCTCACCCACGGCAATCCCGCCAACTTCTCCGGCAAACTCTACAACTTCTGCCAGTACGGCGTCCGCGAGGATACCGGTCTGATCGACTACGAGGAACTCGCCACCGTCGCCTTCCGAGAGAAGCCCAAGATGATCACCGTCGGCGCCAGCGCCTACTCGCGCGTCATCGACTTCGCCAAAATGGGCGAGATCGCCCGCAGCGTGGGGGCCTACCTTTTTGCCGACATCGCGCACATCTCCGGCCTCGTCGCCGCCGGCGTCCATCCCTCGCCCGTGCCGCACGCCGATTTCGTCACGACCACCACGCACAAAACCCTGCGCGGGCCCCGCGGCGGCCTCATCCTCTGCCGCGCCGCCCACGCCAAGGCCATCGACTCCGCCGTGTTCCCCGGGACTCAAGGCGGCCCGTTGATGCATGTGATCGCAGCCAAAGCCGTATGCTTCGGCGAGTGCCTCAAACCCGAGTGGAAGGCCTACTCCGAGCAGGTCGTCAAAAACTCCCGCGCCCTTGCCGCCGCCATGGTCCAGCGCGGTTATAAAATCCTGACCGGCGGCACCGACAATCACCTCTTCCTCGTCGATCTTCGCGGCAACCTCCCGGATCTCACCGCCAAAAAAGCCCAAGAGACCCTCGATCTCGCGCACATCACGCTCAACAAAAACACCGTTCCCTACGAGACGCGTTCCCCGTTCCAAGCCTCCGGCATCCGCCTCGGCACTCCCGCCGTCACCACGCGTGGCCTGCTCGAAGCCGACATGGACGAAATCGCCGCCGCGATCCACCTCGTGCTCCCCGCGATCGGCACGCCCGGCGAAGCCGACGCTCTCGCTGCGGCCAAGCTTCGCGCCGCGGCGCTGATGAGCCGCTTCCCTCTGCCCTACGTGCTCTAAGATTGCGCCGCCGCCCGCGCCTCGACCCCGCTCCTACTGGAGCGGTAGCCCTGAGCGGGCACGCGCGGCCAAAACGGCATCGTCGCACCGGGCACTTCGTCGATAAACGCCGCCAACGGCGCATGATCTTCCGGTTTTTTCCAAGGCGTAGGCACTGGGAAGTGTCACCTAGGTCTCGCCGCTAAAGTGTTATCTAGGTCTCGCCGCCATGCTTCTGGCCCGCGCCCCAGCCAGCCGCTTTCAAGGCGGGGTCGATGTGCTCGGCGCGTATCTCGTCTTCGTTCATGGCTGCTTGAGGGAATAGCGCCCAGTTTTTTTACCCCCGACTTTTTCCACTAATCCCGCTTCGAGCAAGGGGCGCAGCAGATCCATCGCTCCTTGGCGGGATACTGCGAGCGCCGCCCACAGCTCGGCGGGCGACGTGCCGCCATGGTCGCGTAGCAACTTCAACAGCAACTCCTGCTTGGGGCGCAGCACGAGCTTTTCCGGCGATTTGACGTTGTAGGCCTGCACGCGCAGCCACACCTGCTCCAAGGTCTGGCGCAGACCTTCTGCACTGTATTCCAACCAGCCCGTGAGATCTTCTCCCGCGAGGCGCACGGCGTCGAGCGCGGCATAGTAACCCGGGCGGTCCTGCCAGTAGTATTCGTCCACGGTGAAAATGTGGTAGCTGTCGAACCCGCGCCGGTAGAGTTCCCACAGGGCCAGGGCGCGTCCCGTCCGCCCGTTACCATCGGCGAAGGGGTGGATGTCCTCGAAACGGTAGTGCAGGATTGCGGAACTCAGGACCGGGGAGAGCTCCGTGGATCGCTTGTTCCACCATTCCAGCAGTTCAAACATCAGCCCGGAAACATCCGTCGCGGGTGGTGGGATGTGTTTCCCCACCCGCACCGAGATCGTCCGATAGCTGCCCGCCGTTCCCTGGTCCATGACCGTGTCTGCCAGGATTCGGTGGAGTTCAAACAGGTCGTCATGGCGGATCGCCTTCTTTTTCGCGTTTTTCTCCACGTAGCGCAGGCCCGCGAAGTAGTTCAACACCTCGCGCTGTGAACGCTGGTCGGACGCCGCCGACGGGCGCCCTTCTTCCAGCGCCCGCACCTGCTTTAACGTCAGTGGATTGCCCTCGATGGCGGTGGACGCGTGGCCGTTGCGTGTCCGGGTGTCCTTTTGCAGCGCGGGAATCCAGGAAAGCTCCACCGATGCGCCCAAAATACGTTCCCTCAGGGCCGCGATGCTCTCCACCAACGCCAGCAGGCGGGGGCGGATCGTGAATTGAGGTTCGTAGGCCACAAAATGAGTCAAGTATAAGTCAATCCATGAGTCAAGCGGGCTCGGAGCAGACCGGCGAAGGCTTGGTGCAGGAGCGACTGGGTCAATGCCTCCGGAACGGCGATGGTGCTGGTTTTGGCTTTGCTCATGACAGCGGAGGCAGGGTTGAGGTGGTGCCAATCCCGTCGAATTCGACGGGATAAGGCGGCGAAGCCAGCGCCAGCATCACCCCGACCCTGCGCAACAGCCGTTTGCGAAATCGACCCAGAAAATCATCACCCGCGTCCTCTGCCCTCCGTCGCTCTTTGTCGCCCCGCCCAAACTCCGCTCCGCCCCTGCGTCATCCTCCCGATTTTTGTTTGCCCTCCCCCCGCCCGTTCCGTTTTTCCTTTTCGGCAACAGGGGACGTTCCGCCCGCGGGCCTGACTCGGTTGCACCGCAACCCATGTCCCTCCTCCCTTTTTCTAGCCAACTCATCGCCGACGTCGGTATCTCCCTCGGAGACGAAGGCAAAGGCCGCCTCATCCCCGAGGTCGCCAACGAACTTCGCGGCACGCCCCACGCCGTCTCCGTCGTCCTCAAGGTCAACGGCGGCGCCAACTCCGGCCACACCGCCGGCGGCATCAAACTCAACCTCCTCCCCGCCGGCGTCGTCGTCCGCGACGCGAAACACCTCTGCATCGGCTCCGGCGTCGTCGCCGACCCGCGCAAAATCTGGTGGGAAACCAAACCCCTCGAGGCCAAGGGCCACGCCATCCTGTCCCGCCTCCTGATCGACGAGCGCACGATGGTCACCGATCTCACCCACCGCCTGCTCGACCTCGCGTGGGAAGACTACCGCGAAAATGTCCTCGCCGAGGAACCCCGCGGCTCCACCGGTCGCGGCATCACCCCCGCCTACGCCGACGAGATCGGCCAGTGGCAGATGACGTTTTCCGACTTCCACGCCGGCCCCAATTTCTTCGCCCGCAAACTCGCCCAACGCGCCGACCGCGCTCTGCGCGTCATCCAACACGTCTGCCGCGTCAGCCCCGAAACCTTCGCCGGCTTCTTCGACAAACTCACCGTCGCCGAACAGCGCGCCAACGCCGAAGCCATCGAGCTCGGCATCTTTCCCAAAGAAGAATTCGACTTCACGCGCTTCCGCGGCATCGAGCCCTTCACGCTCAACCTCGACGCCCTCACCCAGGTCACCTGGGCCGCCGGCGTCGCCCTCGCGCCGAACATCGGCGAGGTCCGCGAGCTCATCCTCCGCGAGCTGCACGCCGGCCGCACCATCATCGGCGAATTCGGCCAAGCCTACTGGCTCGACAAGCGCCACGGCTTCTCGCCCAACGTCACCGCCTCGCATACCTACACGCCCGAGTTCTTCGAGAGCGCCGGCATCCCCGTGCAGCGCATTCACACCTTCGGCGTCGCCAAGGCCTACGACACCAAGGTCGGCACCCACACCTTCCTCACGCAGATGGACGACGCCCACCCGCTCGCCATCAAACTCAAGCGCATCGAATTCGGCACCAGCACCGGTCGCCAGCGCATGGTGGGCTGGTTCGACGCCGTGGAAAAAGGCGACGCCCTCCGCTATGGCGGTTTCCAAGACGTGATGATCAACAAATCCGACGCCCTCACGCACGAAGGCGATTGGCAGGGCGATCTGCTCATCTGCACCTCCTACCAAGACGCCTCCGGGAAAATCTTCCACCACGTCCCACGCAACGAAGCCGTCCGCAAAACGCTCAAGCCCGTTTACACGCGCCACCCCGGCTGGACTGAAGACATTTCCAAAATCCGCCACTTCGCCGAGCTCCCGAGAAACGCCGAGCGCTACGTCGCCGCGATGATGAAGAGCATGCTCGACGTCGCCTACGCCGGCGAGCCTTGGCCCGCCGCCGATAAACTCCCGAACCTCCGCTACCTCGGCGTCGGCCCCGAGCCGTCCCAAATCATCAAAGACGTCCCCGCCACCGCCGACCTCGTTAAGTTGATCTGATCCCCGCAGGGTCTCACCTCGTGTGAGGCCATCCCCGCGCGGCCTCAAAAATCCTGCAAGCGCCCCTCGCCCGGACCGCGCTGCGGCGCGAGTCGCGCCATCACTTCGCCGAGCAGGTAAATCGATCCCGTCAGGACCACTGCATCATCGGGCCCGCCCGCCGTGCATTCATCGCGGCTGGGAAAAATTGTCTCCACCGTAGAGCGCACCACCCGCCCGCCGCGCGCCGCAAAACTCGCCGGCAACAACGCCTCCAGTTCTTCATAGCCGCAGGCCCGCCCTTGCTGCGGCACGACGAAGTGGATCTCCCGCGCGGAGTGGCAGATCGTCTCCAAGAGCGGCCGCGCCCGCACCGCGCCCAATACCCCGGTAACCACCACCGGCGCCCGTCC
The DNA here is from genome assembly GCA_945869845.1 of Opitutus sp. GAS368. Classification (GTDB taxonomy): domain Bacteria; phylum Verrucomicrobiota; class Verrucomicrobiia; order Opitutales; family Opitutaceae; genus Tous-C4FEB. The sequence goes on from CAMBRG010000011.1 coordinate 40,253, forward strand.
TGTCTCCGCCACCAGCCGCGCCAAGCTCGTCTCCAGCACCTGCGCGCCGTCCGGATTGTGCGACGCATCGAGCACCACGAGCCGTCCGCCGAGCCGCACCCGTTGCCAACGCCCTGGCCAATCGACCTGCATCAACCCACGCGCGATCAACTCGTCCGTCAAAACCGCGCCCACCTTTGCTTCCCGCGCCGCCAATTCCCGCGCCGCCAGCGTCGCCGTCGCCGCATTCCAACGTTGGTAATCCCCTTCCAAATTAGTCGCCGGATACTTCCCCAGATCCTCGCCAAACTCCGCCACCACACTCACGACCCGCGACCCGCACTCGGCCGCCCGCGCGCGGATCACCCGCTCCACCGCCGGCAGCACCCGCCCCATCACGACCGGCACGCCCGGCTTGATGATTCCGGCTTTCTCCGCCGCGATCAGCTCGACCGTATTGCCCAACATCTCGCAGTGATCGAGCCCGATGGATGCGATCACACTCACCGCCGGCGTCACGACATTCGTGGCGTCGAGCCGGCCGCCAAGGCCGACCTCGATCACGTTCACATCGCACTTTTTCCGGGCGAACTGCAAAAAAGCCATCGCCGTCATGAACTCGAAAAAACTCGGATGATCGTCCGCGCCGCCCTCGTCCGCCAGTCGCGCCGCCATCGGCCGCAGTTCCTGCGCGTAGGCCATGATCTCGCGCTCGCCCAGCAACACCCGATCCACCTGCACGCGTTCGCCCAACCTCACGAGGTGCGGAGAGGTGTAGAGCCCGCGCCTCAGTCCCGTCTCCTTCAAGATCGCATCGAGCATCGCTGCGACCGAGCCCTTGCCGTTGGTCCCCGCAATATGCACGCAGGGCACCGCACGCTCCGGATGCCCCAACGCACCTGCCAGCAGTCGCATCCGGTCGATGCCAAACTTCAGGCCCTGCGCCTTCAGGCTGAAGAGATAATCTTGCACCGCCGCATAATCGGCGAGTTTCAGTTCGTCACCCATGGCTTGGAAAAACAACGCCGCACCCCGGCAGCCCGGGACGCACTCAGTTTTCGCCGGCGACCGCCCCCGGCCGTTTCCTCGTGTGCAACGCCGCGAGCAGGTCCCGCAGCCGTTCGCGCATTTCCAATCGCGGCACGATCTGGTCGATCAGGCCGTGCTTGAGCAAAAACTCCGCCGTCTGAAACCCCGGCGGCAGCGATTGCTTCGTGGTGTCCTTGATGACCCGCGCGCCGGCAAAACCGATCAACGCCGCCGGCTCCGCGATGATCACGTCGCCCAACGTCGCAAAACTCGCCGTCACTCCGCCCATCGTGGGGGACGTCAGCACCGAGATAAACGGCAACTTCGCCTCCGCCAGCCGACCGAGCGCCGCGCTCGTCTTGGCCATCTGCATCAGCGAGAAAATTCCTTCCTGCATGCGCGCACCGCCCGAAGCACTGAAGATGATGCACGGCACTTTCTTCTCCAACGCTGCCTCGATCGCCCGCGTGATTTTTTCGCCCGCGGCCGCACCCATCGCGCCGCCGCAGAAACGGAAGTCCATCACCGCCACCGAAACTTTGATCCCAAGGATCTTGCCCATCCCGCAGATCACCGCCTCAGGCAGGCCGCTCTCTTTCTCATAGCGTTTGATCCGGTCCGGATACGCCTGCGAATCCACAAACTTCAGCGGATCGGCCGAAGTCACCCCGGCGTCCGCCTCAACAAAGGTGCCGCCGTCGAACAGCGACTCGATCCGCGCCCGCGCCCCGATCGGAAAATGATGCCCGCTACGCGGCACCACCATCAGGTTGTCCTCGATCTCCTTGTTGAAAAGAATCTCCCCCGTCAGCGGGTCTTTCGTGTAGAGTCCCTCCGGGATTTCTTTCTTGGCGGTTTTGCGGACTTTGTAGGTCGGTTTGTCGAAATGCATGGCGAAAAGAGGAACGAGAATCAGCCGTGAGCGAAGGTGACGACGTCGAGTTTCAAAGCCCCGGCGCGACGCAGGACCCGCGCGCAACTGTTGAGCGTGGAACCGGTGGTGAAGACATCATCAACGAGCACATATTTTTGACCCGGAGTAAGCGTTACGCCCGGAGCCAGTGCAAAGGCATTTTTGAGGTTCGCCTGCCGCGTTTTGCGGTCGAACGCCGTCTGCGTCGGCGTGTCCACCTCCCGCCGCAACACCTCCTCGACCCGCCCGCCTCCGAGCCGCGCCAAACTCGCCGCCAGCAACGCGCTTTGGTTGAATCCCCGCTCCCGCGCCTTCCGCGGATGCAGCGGCACCGGCACCAGCACCGCACCCGTCACCACCGCCAGAATCTCAGACGAACGCCGAAATATTTCCGCCATGTCCGCGACCACCTGCCGCCCGCGATGATACTTAAGCTCGATCACGAGGGCGCGCGCCGCTCCTTTAAACAGCACCGCCGTGCAGCCCGATCCAAACGCCGGGTTCAACCCTGCGCAATGCGGACACGACCGCTCGCCGTCGACGACCCCGTAGAACGGCGATCCGCACGTCGAGCAGTGCGGAGCCACCACAAAGTCGAGTTGCCCCGCGCACTTCACGCAGATGTGGTTGAACCCGCTCCTTTCGACCACGCCCCTACACCCCACACAGGACGGCGGAAACACCACGTCGCCCAACCCGCGCCACAGTTCGCCGAGCCCGCTCACCGGTAGAGCACCTTCTCCAAAAAAAGCCCCTGCGGCGGCGCCGTCCGCACGGCGTTCGTCCGCACTTTAGCCGCCAAGATCGCCCGCACCGCCTCCGCCGGCATCCGCCCTTCGCCCGCCGCCACCAGCGCGCCCGCGAGACTCCGCACCATCTTGTAGAGAAATCCGTTGGCCTCCGCCGTGATCCGAACCTTCGCCCCCCGCCGCGCGATTTCGAGCCGCCGCAAATCCCTCACGGTCTCTTCGCGCTCCGTGCCGTTAAACGCCGAAAAAGCCTTAAAATCATGCGTGCCGCGCAACGCCGCCGCAGCCGCTTCCATCGCGACGAAATCGAGCTCGCGAAACACCGGCCAGCAATACGGCCGGGTAAACGGATCCGCATCCCCGAGGTGCAGGTGGTACATGTAGATCTTCCCCGTCGCCGAGAACCGCGCATGAAACTCCGGGGCCACCTGCCGCACCGAGCTGATCTGAATCGCAGGCGACAACTCCGAGCGCATCGCCGCCAACAGCCGTTCCGCGCCATGCCGCCACTCCGCCTCAAAGTGAAATACCTGCGCCCGCGCGTGCACGCCCGCGTCTGTCCGCCCGCTGCCGTGAATCCGCCGCGGTGAGCCAAAAATCTGCGTCAGCCGCGCCTCGATTACATCCTGAATGCTGTTTCCTCCCACTTGGCTCTGCCAACCGGCAAACGGCCCGCCGTCGTAAGCGCACACGCACTTCCAACGCGTGCCTCCCTTACCGGTGTCATGCTCTTTGGTCTCTGTCATTGCTCAGAGTCCCGCCCCCGCGGGACGACGTGGCAATCCATCTCGCCGCCCGACGCGCGTCCCGCGCCAACCTCCATCTTCCCCTTTCCCTCAGCGCAATTCATCCGGCGGAATCTGCGGAAACTTTTGATCCAGGAAATCCTGTAGAATCAGCGTCGCCGCCCGCGAATCCACAATCCCGCTCGCCCGCACCTCGCGTCGTCGATGTTTAGAGATGGTGGACTCCGCCTCATGGCTCGTGAGCGTTTCGTCAACGAGGTGCACCGGGAGCCCGAGTTCCGCCTTCAACCGCGCGGCAAACGCATCCACTTCCTTCGCTTTAAATCCCGCCGTGCCATCCATGTTGAGCGGATAGCCGAGGACGAGATCCGTGGCCCGCCTCGCCTTCACCAGCGCCACCATTCCGGCCCACCGCCGTTCAACCTCGGCTTCCACTTGCGCCGGCAACGGCGTCGCCACGCCAATCTCGTCGCCGAAGGCGAGCCCTAGCCGGCGAGTGCCATAGTCGATCCCGATGCAGCGCATGATCCGATTCCGCCGGCCTCTTCCGCGCGGCGCAATTTCATTTGCGACTCAACCTGCACCCGCTCTCTTTTCCCGACTATGGCCGCCGTTTCGACTCCGACTCTCACTCCCGCCGAACTCGCGCGCTACAGCCGGCATATTCTCCTAGATGAGCTCGGCGTCGCCGGCCAACAAAAGCTCGCCGCCGCCCGTGTCCTCGTCATCGGCGCCGGCGGTCTCGGTAGTCCCGCCGCCCTTTACCTCGCGGCCGCCGGCGTGTGCACCCTCGGCATCGCCGACTTCGACCGCGTCGAAACCCACAACCTTCAGCGCCAACTTCTCCACCAGGACTCCACCGTCGGCGAACTCAAGGTCACGTCCGCCGCGCGCCGCCTGCGCGCCACCAATCCGTTCATCACCGTCATCGAACACCCCGAGGGCGTCACGGTCGCCAACGCTCTCGCGCTCTTCGCCGGCTACGATGTCGTCGTCGACGGCACGGATAATTTCTCAAGCCGTTACCTCAACAACGACGCCGCCGCTCTTGCGCGCCGGCCTCTGGTCTATGGGAGCGTCTACCGCTTCGAGGGCCAGGTGAGCGTCTTCAACCCCGCCCGTGGCGGCCCTTGCTACCGCTGTCTTTTCCCCGAACCGCCCGCGGCCGGCACCGTCCCCAATTGCGGTGAGGCGGGCGTCCTCGGCGCGCTCTGCGGCGTCATCGGCAGTCTTCAGGCGCTCGAAGCGGTCAAGCTCATCACCGGCATCGGCGAACCGTTGCGTGGCCGCCTGCTCACCTACGACGCCCTCGGCCAAAAATTCTCCACCCTTAAAATTCCCCGGGACCCCGCCTGCCGCCTCTGCGGCGCCGAACCTATCATCACCACACTCGATCCCGCTCGCTACGATTTTACCTGCGCTCCCGCTCCACTCCTCATGACACCCGAATCCGTCCCACTCGAACTCACCGTCAAAGCATCGCACCTCCTCCTGACCAACGCCGCATCGGACACGCACCTGATCGACGTGCGCGAGCCCTTCGAATTCGAGATCTGCGCGATCGCCGGCGCCGAACCGATCCCGATGCGCCAGATTCCCGAGCGTCTCGGTGACCTGCCACGAGAGAAACACCTCCTCATCCACTGCCATCACGGCGCCCGGAGCCTCCGCGTGACCGAGTATCTCCGCGCCCAAGGTTTCGCGCGCGTGAGCAATGTCGCCGGTGGTATCGAGGCCTGGGCCGAGCAGATCGACCCCACCCTCCGCCGCTACTAAATCGCGGCCGCCGGAGGGCAGGGTCTCCGACCCGCCCTCCCTCGCCGACGCGCGCCGCCTAAAGCAGCTCCCCCTGCACTCCCCCCGGCGGCTTCACGCCGATAAACTTCCCGTAGCGCTCGCTCCAATCGTCCAGTTTATCCGTGTAATAGCGCGCGTCGTAGGGCGCCGTCGCCGGGTTGAACCGCTCCACCGGCTGCGCCCGCTGCCAATCGCTCGTCTGCCCTTTCTGTTTCGGCGCGATAAAATACGCGATCCGCTCTCCCATTCGCGGCCGCGGAGTCATCTTCAGCGCCGCCTCCGCCGAGGCCCGCCGCGGCTTGCCGCCCTCGGCGATGAAACGTTCGTAGGCATCGGGATTCATGCTCAGTGACTCGCTCTTCGCGACCTCCGCCACCGGCAACGCCCTCGCCTCCAGTTGCACCCGCAATTCCCCGAGCAGCGCCAATGGCGACTCCTCCGACGCTCCGACCAAATACCTCAAGAGCTGCCGCGACAGTTTCTTCAAGAACGGCTCAATGCCCCGCGAGCGCAGCGCGCTGCCGCGCAGCGTCATTTTTTTCCCGTCGTAGAGCGCGTAATTCTTCGCCTTGTAGCAGAACATCGCCGTGTAGCTGCCGTCGTATTCGAGCTCGATGCCCGGCGGCAACGTCGGCGCCACGCGGGCCAATAATTTCTCCGGCGCGGCGAAATCCTTCTCCGACGCCAGATAAATTCCGTCCGTGTCCGCCTCCAGGATCGTGCAGCCTTGCCGCGAAAACTCCTCGATCAACGCCTGCAACAACTCGCGTCCTCGCCGCGTCACTTCCGCCGCCAGCTCACCGTCGCCGAACCGCGCGCCGGAAAACCCCAGATAGCCGTAAAACGAATTGATCAAAATCTTAAACGACGCCTGCCGGGCCTGCGCCTCCGCGCGTTCGTCCACCGTCGCCGCCGTGCGCGCGAGCAACTTGAATTTCAGACGATATTCCCGCAGCGACTTCAGCAGCGGGATGAAAACGCCGAGCGCGTCCTGGCGCGGATTCCGGGCGATGCTCAGCAACAGGCTGGGGTAAAGCGACGCCACGTCAAAGTGCAGCACGTGCTTAAACACGCCTTCCTGATAGCTCTTCGTGAAACCTCCATCGAAGGGCGCGACCTCCAACGGCACCGGCACCGCCTGTCGGGCGTGGTAGTATTCCTCCAAAAACAGCAGGTCGATCTTCGCCGTCGTGCCGCGCAGCGTCGCCTCTTGGAGCAGAATCGGAAACGTCCGGGTTTGCTCGAAATAGGTCGGCAAGAGCAGATCCGAAAGCCCCTGCGTCTCCCGCAAATCATCCTCGAGGTACGCGCAAAAACGCGCCCGGTCGGCCCAAAAGGTCTCCGCGATCTTTCCGCCGTCAAGGTAGGTGCGCTCGTCCCGGTCTTCATCGGTGATGCCGAAATACACGGCCACATCTTTGAGCCCATACGCCGTCAGCTCCCGCGTCGTGATATCGTAGAGCTGCACGAGCAGATAGGTATCCACCACGGTGCGCCCCGGCAGATCGCAGCGCGGAAAATCGATCCAGCGCTCCGCGACTTTCAACCGGCTGGTACGGAACGATGCCTTTTGGCCAAATCGACCCCACGCGCACGGCACCTTGTGGCGCTTCGCCCGCTGCCGCAGGTAATCGAGATCGAACTTAAAAATATTGTGCCCTTCGATCACGTCCGGATCGAGCTCGGCCAGCGCCGCGTTGAACTCGATCAGCAGTTTTTTCTCCGCCTCGTCCGTCGCCGCTTCGAGCAGGAGCAACCGGTTCTTCCCGCCGCAACGCAGACCCACCGCCAGCACTCGATCCTCGGGCCGGCCAGCGTCGCTAAAACTCCCGTCCGCCGAAGCCGTTTCGATGTCCAACTGACACCGCCGCACCTGGCCAAAACTCAGCTCCCGATAGAGCCGCGCGCGTTGCTGGATCAAATACTGGTTCTCCAACGGCCGCACCGCGTCGACGCCGCCCGTGAGCTTCGCCGTTTTCAAAAATGCATCGTAACCTTCCAAAGTCTCCGCGTGCGCCAACCGCCCAAACATCGCTTCGCCTTTCAAGGTCTCGATCGTGATCCCCGCCGGCGCCTCCAACGGCGCTCCGCTCAACCAAGCAAAGGGCCTCAGCCCGTCCGTCTGCTCGCGCCGTCCGCCTTCAGGCGTGACCACCGCAAGGTGCACGCGACCGTCATCGTCTACCCAGACACCGGCCAGCGTTTCAGTCGTCATACAGAAAAAGAAAAAT
>CAMBRG010000012.1 GCA_945869845.1 Opitutus sp. GAS368
CGGCGCCGAAAGACATGCCACCGCTTCGTCCGTCGCCTCATCCGGGCCAAGTCTGGCCCGCCACTCCGCCGCCTGGTCCGCGATGCGTGAGGGCAGTATCCATTCGATTTCCGCAAATCGCTCATGCACCGCCGTGCCGAAATCGGCCGACCGCCCCCGAGTCAACTCGAACAACAACGCGCCGTTTAATTCACTCTGTTTGATCGCCGACGGAGTGCGCGTGAGCCGCCTGACCCGCCGCGAGAGAGGCCCCATCGCCTCGCCCCGGTCGAGAGCCTCGGACCCAGGCCCGCCTACCGCTTCGATCGATTCGAACCAACGCGCATCTCCATGGCTCCAAGTTTCGCCCAAAGTATCCCGCAAAAGCCGAGTAAAGTTCAACGACGTCGATTTCGCCGGCGCCGGCTCGACAATCAGATACATCGCCCGTTTCGCCCGGGTCATCGCAACGTAGAGCAGACACAGATTCTCATAAGCCGCCGCGCTTTCGTCTTCGAGCACCTGCGCCGACAGCACCGTATCCCGCTCCGCAAAAATCTTCGCCGGCAATTCAAACACCCACTCCACGGTCCGCTCGCTCGTGCGTTTCACCGCCATCCCGTCACGCCGCGTGGCGAGTTTCTTGCCTTCGACATCGGGCAAGATCACCAGGTCGAAGCCCAGGCCTTTCGCTTTGTGCACCGTCATCACCCGCACGACCCCGGCCAAATCCGTATCCCGCACCACATGGCGCTCCGCAAAGTCCAAAAACTCGGCCACATCGCGGCTCCCGCCCTCGTCGAACCGCTCGGCCGCCGCCACCAAACGCCGCCCCCGGTCGACGCTAAATCCATCTCCTTCGACCACGCTCGCGAGTCGCCGCAACCACTGCTCGAACGTCTGGGCAAAGCCACGATCATGGATCTCGCCTAGGATTCGCGCCGTCAATTCGTCGCGCCCCTGAATTCCTTCCGCGGCCAACACCGGCTCGAGCGGTGTCATCCGCACCAACTCCCGCGCCACCGTATCAACGGGAAACGCGGCTGCGCGCACCAGCGCCAACAGCGCTGTCGTCAGCGGATTGTCCGTCGCCACCCGCAAATCACTTTCCGCGACCGCCCCCATTCCGCCTTCCCGCCGCAGAAAATCCGCCAAGGCCGTCGCCGTCGCGTTCTTTTGCACCAACACCGCTACGTCCAGCCCGCGCCGCGCCGGCTCAACTTCACGCAGGATCCGCAAGGTCTCGGCAAATCGCCCGGCTTCGTCGGGCGCTTCGCACACGGTCGCGTACCCCCCTAACTGCGGTTTCGCGCTCACATGCGCCCGCCACTCGCCCGTCCACAGTGCGGCGGCCGCTGCCGGCACCAGCTCCTCCAGCACCGCCTCGGCTCCGAACACGCGATTCACCAGTTCGATCACGGCCGGACCGGATCGCCATGACTGGTCCAACCGCCGCTCCGTGATCGTCCCCGCATTGATCCGGTTATAATGGAGGAAAATCTCCCGAAAAAGCAGGGGGTCTCCCCCTCGCCACGCAAAAATCGCCTGCTTGACGTCGCCCACGTAAAACAAACTCCGCCGGCCCTCCGGGTCCTGCACGGCCTCGTCGATCAGGTTTCGCAACACGCTCCATTGCTCCGCGCTCGTATCCTGAAACTCATCCAACAGCCAATGATCATACCGGGCATCGAGCCGCCAATCGATCATCAACCGCGCCTCCTGCGTCTCGTCCTCGGGGTGACTGGAGAGCCGCGGCGCACCGCCGCCCGGCAACAGCCGCCGCAACACATCCGCGAATGTCAGTCGTCCCGCCCGCCGCACCGCCCCGTCGTAACTGTGCTCATAGCCGCGCAACACGGCAAAAATCCCGCGCGTCATCTCCAGTCGCCGCGCCAGCTCCATTCCCATGATGCCCGCCACCACCGCCCGCAACGCCTCGCGGGCCACTGCGGGGAGCGCCACCCGCTTCCGCTCGACCACGATCTCCTCTAATTTTGGCCAAGCCTCAAAGGCATTCTTCAAAAGATACTCGACCGGCTTTGGCAGCATCGCACCGGGCGCCCATTCGTCCAGCGCCGCGAAGAAATCGTTGATCCGCACCCGTTGCTTCTCGTTCAACTCCATCTCTCCCATCGCCGTTTTCAGGTCCCGGGCCGCCGGCTCCACGACTTTCGCCGCCATCGGCCACTCGCAACCCTCCGGCCAGATTCGACCGGGATTTCCCCACTGCGCTTCGTTGGGCGCCGCCAAAAATGTCTCGCCGTGTTCGTCCAGAAATCCGTCGAGCACGCTCGCCAGTCGTTTCTCTTCCACGCCAAACGTCGCCCGCTTAAACGCCTCGATAAACTCGCGCTGCGCCGCATCCGGCTCCCCGGCCGCCGTAAACATCCGCCGCAAGACCCGCCGCCGTTCCCGCCGCGCCGTCGCGTCGTCCAAGATTTGAAACTCTCCGTCTAGTCCCAGCTCCCGGGGAAACGCTTGCACCACCCGCGCGAAGAAACCGTCCAGCGTACCCAGGTTCAGCCGCGGCATCGCCGTCACCACCTCGCGCAACATCCGCAAGAAATCGGCCGAGCCGTTTTCCGGCCGCCCGATTTCTTCCGCCAATTGCCGCGCAAACGCCGGCTCCGTCGCCGCTCGCGCCAGCTTCTTCAAGATCTCGTCGAAAAATTCTCCGGCCGCCTTCCGCGTGAACGTCAACGCCACGATCCGCTCCGGCGCCGCCCCGTGCGCGAGCAATTGCACGAAACGATGCGTGAGCGCATAGGTTTTCCCCGATCCCGCCGACGCCAGAATCATCTCATGGCCAATCTGCTTCACGTCGTTTCCTCCCAATCGATGCTGGCCGCCGCGCCATGATGAAAGAGATCGGCAAACTCATCCGCTTCCGCCGCGCGGCCCGACTTTTCCTGCGGCGGCCAAAACTCTTCCGCTGCCGCCGCCGTCACCACTCCCAACGCGCACCGCTCGGCTGCTGCTTGGGTCTCCGGCGAGTAATTCGGCCAGATCGAAACCCGCGTTTCCCCAACCGCTTTCGGCAAAAGAAAATAACCGGCCGCAACCTCATCGCCGAACTCCGCCGCTACCGCCCGCCGGTAAAGCGGCAGTTGCAGGTCCACCCACATCTGCGTTTTCCCATCCTCGCCCGCCCACCCCATCCACTCCGACCGCTCGTCGTCGTCCGCTCGCGCCGAACGCGAGTGCGCGGCGGCCGGTTCGACCGGCTGGTCGCCCGTCTTGTAGTCCAGCACCCGCACGCGTCCGTCGCGATGCCGGTCGATGCGATCAATTTTTCCACTCACCGTGAGCCCACCCAGCGGAAATTCAAATTTCCACTCCACCCGCTCCGTCCGCCATCCATCCTGCCGTTCCCGCGCTTCGATTTCCGCCGCCGCCCGCAGGCGTTGCCGCGCGGATTCAAACTGCACCACCAAGGGCAGCGTCAGTTCTCCCCCAAACCGTTGCCGGGCCGCCCGCTCAAACCGCTCCAACAAGAAATCCCGCAGGACCGCCGGGTCCGTGCAATCGCGCAGCGCCGTGGCCTCACCGAGGCCCTGCAACGCCTCGTGCAACAACGTGCCAAAATCCCCGGCGTTCAGCTCGGCCTTCCCCGGCTCAACCGTGGTCATTTCCAGTCCGTGTTTGAGATAAAAACGAAACGGGCACGCCAACCAGTCCCGCAGCGCCGTCACCGACATCCGCCGCAATTTCACCCCCCGCCGCGGTCTTAAACGCCACGCCCGCGCCCACGGCGGACCCGGCCGCGCCACCGCCACCGGCCCAAAGAGTTTGGCCACCCGCGCCGGCAACGCCTCATCCTTGCAACTCAACAACAGCCGCGAGGGCCGCAAGGGATCCCCCGCCGCCGAAGTCTTCCCAAAGACCACCTCAAGCCGGCCGCGACCTTCGGACCGGGCCGCCGCGATCGCCGCGAAAAAATACGCATCGCACGCCAGCCGCTCCGCATTCCGCTTGAGGCCCAATCGTTCCCGCAACGTCTCCGGCAGGTAGGCATCGCCGACGATCGCCGAAGGCACCCGACCTTCGTTACAGCCCGCTACGATCAAGTGCGGCGCATCGTCCCAAAGCACCTCGAGCCAGCCCAACAAATCCACCGCGCCCGCCGTCCGCTCCGCCGTGCTCACTTCGCCGGCCAGCTCTGCCAGCGCCAGCTCCCAAGCCTCGGCCAACCCGAGCTGAACCGCGCCGCCCGCCGCCAAGGCCCGCCCGATCTCTTTGAGTTTCGTCATCCACACCTCGGCCGACTGCGCCAACGGCCCGGCCGCATCAAGGGACCGCGCCGAAAAAATCTCCGCCAACGCCCCGGCCGCATTCGCCGGAAACTCACCCGCCAAAAGCGTAGCTCGCAACGCGGCCACATCCGCCAGAGCCCGCGCGACCGCCGGATAAGGCTCCGCGTGCACCCGGGCCGCGTCGAGCGTCGGAGGCAAGTGCCGCGCCGCCAGCTGATCGAGTTCCGCCAAAAGTTCGGCCGGAGAAAATCGCGGCCTGCCGCCGGACCGCCGCCCCAACCACGCCCATACATCCGGGCAGCGCAGCAGCCCGGCCACCGTTTCAAAAGCTGGTTCCGCCACCAAAGCCGCCACCGCGGCCAGTAAGGGATAAAGCCCGTCGTGACGGCGCGACCGACCTTCGGGATTAAACGCCGCGATTCCGACCCGTTCCAACGCATTCTCCAGCACCGGCAACAGTTCCGGATCCGCGATTCCGATCCCGAGCGCCGCTCCCGGTTCGCCGTAAGCCCGGGCCTTCGCCGTGATCCACGCCGCTTGCTCCGCCGGGTCGGCACACAAATGAACGCTGCGCTCGAAATCCGGCACGACCAGCTCCCGCCGCGCCCACGCCCCCGCGCGCGGGCGCCCCCAATCGTCGAACACTTCCGACTCGGCCGCCGGAGCATACACCACAACTTCGACCGGAATCGCCGCCGCATGAATGGCCAACGCCGAGATCGCCAGCGGCAGCGGATCGGGCGTTCCGATCATCACGATCCGCGTCACGCCGGGCATCAACGAAGGCTCGCGGGCGGCCAGAATTCTCGCCGCCGCACCATCCCGCAATCCGCGCGCCGCCAGCAAAACCTCAAGCCGCCGCTCCAGCTCCCCAAGCTCGCCCCACCGCGCCGACTCCGGACAATCCTCGCCAGCCCGCTCTCTCACGTCCGCCAGCCGTAATCCACCTTCGGCCAACGTCGCCTGTAAAAGAGCCAGTTCAGCCGCCCAACGCCGCGCCCAGGCAAAGTCCCGCGTCGGCGGCTCGTAGGGCAACAAGGCGGGAAACTCCTCCGGTCGCACTCCGCGCACCACCTCCGTCCAAGCCAGCAACGACTCCAAGCGCGTCGCCGTGCCCGCCGCCATCCCCTGCGAGATGAACGATTCCGGCGTCACCACCCTCGGGGGAAATACCGCCTGGCCTGCCTCCGCCGCGTGTTCCGCCAGCGCCTCCCGCAAACGGCGCCCCGCCTGCCGCGTCGGCACCACTACCAGCCAGCGCGCAAGATCCAGGGGGCCGATCCCATTCCAATCCCGCGCCAACCACGCCACCGCTTGGGGCAACAACGGCCGGTCCCATGGCAGAAAATGGCGGCTAACGTTGGCGGGGAGAGGCGACACGACGAAGATCCGCATCAACATGGCCCGAGCGGCGAAGTTCAAATCTGTTTCCCAGAAATCGTCCGCTGACCTTGAAAAACAAAAAACCCCGGAGCCAAAAGGCACCAGGGTCGGATGAAGCAAACCGGCCGGAAAGGGCGAGGCGCGAGGTTTACGCCTGCTTCGCGAGCACGTATTTGGCGACGTGGACCTTGGCGCGGCTGGCCGCGTTACGGTGCACGACCCCGGACTTGATCGCCTTGTCCATCGCCGAGGCATACTTCGCGCCGGCGGCCTTGGCGGTAACCATATCCTTCGCGACGACCGCCGCATCAAACTTCTTGCGCAAGGTCTTGATGGCAGTCTTGGTGCCGCGATTCCGGGTGGTGAGACGAGCGGCCTTGCGGGCGGCTTTCATTGCAGATTTGGTGTTGGCCATGGTCGTTAGTGAGTTTTAAGCCGGCCAAAGACTCAAACGCCCGCCGGAGAGTCAAGGGTTTTGTCGGGCTGGAAATGCACGCTACACGGTAATCCGCTGAAGCGTGGTAAAGTGTTAATGGCCATCGCCGGCATTTTTTTCTGACTAAATCCACAGCGAGGCGCAGAGTCGATGGTGGCAGGTCAACCTCCACGACTTAGCTCAACCTCACGCGCGCGCAGGTTCGCGGCGCGCGCGCCAACGAAATCGCCCGCTGCGGGGAGGAACTGGCGGCGACCACGGCCGCGCCGAGCACCGCGCGCTGACGCTCGCCGCCGTCACCCCGGAGCAACTCGGTTTTCCTCCCGCCGCCACTGTCTTCGCGGTCACCAGCGCCATCACCCCCAAAGAGACCGCCGCCCTGCGCTTCCTCCTCGCTTCTCACCCACGACCTTGAGGTCATCCCAGAATCCCGTGGCCGTTTTTCCCCCCGCCACAAAGACCGGTGCCCACGGCGAGTTTGTCATCTATTAGATGACAAACCATCGCGGCGAATTTCCGGCGAACGCGCGGCCGCGCGCCCGGCCGACTCACCTTTCGGCTCGCACCTTTCCAGCCCAAGCCCCTCGCTCCTGCTCCGCCATGCCCCCCACCTTCTCCATCGCCATCGGCTCCGATCACGCCGGCTTTGCCTACAAGGAAGCCATCAAAGCCATGCTCCTCCACGCCGGTCACACCGTGCGCGACCTCGGCGCCCATTCCGAGGCGAGCTGCGACTACCCCGATTTTATCCGGCCCGTGGCCGAGGCCGTCGCCCGCGGCGACTATCAGCGCGGCATCGTCCTTGGCGGCTCCGGCAACGGCGAAGCCATCGTCGCCAACCGCGTCAAAGGCGTCCGCTGCGGTCTCTGCTGGAACGAACAGGTCGCCATTTGGAACCGCTCGCACAACGACGCCAACGTCCTTTCCCTCGGCCAACGCACCGTCACCGAGGCCGAAGCTCTGCACATCGTGAACGTCTGGCTCGCGACGCCCTTCGAAGGTGGGCGCCACGTCGCCCGCCTCAATAAAATCGACGCCGTCTAGATCGCGCTCTCCGGCCTCGCGCGATGATTTGACCTCAAGATAACATCCCGCGTTTTTTTGAAATGGGCACCCATCACCAAGGATCGAAAACCGAGATTCTCGCCCTCGACGCCTACATCAAGTTGATGCGAGCCGCCGACTCCATCACCGCCCGCGCTCACCTCATCCTGCCCGCCGGCGTCACCCTCACGCAGTTCGCCGCCCTCGAAGCGCTCTACCACCTCGGGCCGCTTTTCCAATCCGAGCTCGCCGCCAAATTGCTCAAGAGCGGCGGTAACCTCACCCTCGTCGTCGACAACCTCGAGCGCGACGGCTTCGTCTCGCGCACCCGCGATCCCGCCGACCGCCGCTTCGTCAAAGTTGAGCTCACGTCGAAGGGCCGCCGCTTCATCGGCGCACTCTTCCCAAAAATCGCCGCCGGCCTGACGCGCGAATTCTCGGTCCTCTCCAGCCGCGATCAGCTCGCCCTTGCCCGGATCTGCAAACGTCTCGGCGTCGGCCGCGCCGCCCCGGTCGCTGGTTGAGGCCGCGCCCAGTTCTCGCCGCGGGTCCACCGCTCCGAGCCCATGGCTACCTTCAAAGGCCCGCCCGCCGCCTTCGATCCCAAGGGACGCATCCATCGCTTCAAACTCTGGCCCCGCATCAAAGTTCCCGGCGCCCCGCCCTGTTATTACGTTTTTTTGCCCCATCGGCGAACTCATCGGATCCAACTACCCCCGCGAAATCGCCCTCAGCATCGCCGCCCAGCTGCTCTAGGTCCGTGACGCCCTCACCCCACGCCCCAAAAACTCCTGCCGCCACCGTAAAGACTCGGGCGAGTTCCGGCGCAGCCACCCAGTGCGGCGTTGCCGAAGCCGCCCAAACTTCCAAGCTCACTTCATGCCCCCTCGCCCCGCCCGCTTTGCGTTACTTGCGTTTGCCGCCGTCTCCCTCGCCCGCGCCGATGCGCCGTGGCTCCCGCCCGGTCTCCCGTCCGCCCCTGCCACCGGGCCTGCGCTTTGCCCGGGCGAATTTCTAAAACCCGCGCAGGGCGCCGCCGTCCTCGATGCCGCCCTCGCCCAGTTTCCCGACCGCGCCCGCTGGGACACCTACGCCACCCATCTCCGCACCCGCATCCAGGAAGCCGCCGGCCTCGCGCCTTGGCCGAAGCGCACGCCCCTCAACGCCATCATCCGCGACCGGCGCACGCACGACGGGTACTCGGTCGAAAACGTCGCCTTCGAATCCGCGCCCGGCGTCTTCGTCACGGGCAACCTCTACCGTCCCACCGGCGCCGTCGGGAAACACCCGGTGATCCTCTCGACGCATGGCCACGCCCGCCCTGTGACCAAGCCCGAGGACTACGACGCGCACGCGCGTTTCTCACCCACGGTGCAGACCCGCTGCGCCAATCTCGCGCGCATGGGCGCGATCGTGTTCTCCATCGACATGTTTGCCAACGGCGAGGGCATCCAACTCTACGGCCTCGCCGCGCACCGCGATACGCTCGCCATCACGATCCACGTGTGGAACGGCATCCGCGCCCTCGATTTCCTCCTCGGGCTCGACGGCGCCGATCCCTCGCGCGTCGCAGTCTCCGGCGAATCCGGCGGCGGCACCCAGACCTTTCTCCTCGCCGCCCTCGATCCACGCGTGACCGTGACCGCGCCAGTGGTGATGGTCTCGGCCCATTTCTTCGGCGGTTGCCCCTGCGAGAGCGGCGTGCCCGTTCACCGCGGCGCCGACTACTTTGCCAACAACGCCATGATCGCCGCCCTCACCGCGCCGCGCCCGCAACTGGTGGTCTCTTGCGGCAAAGATTGGACCTCGAACACTCCGCGCGTGGAATTCCCCTTCCTCCAAAAAATCTACGGCTACTACGGTGCCTCCGACAAAGTCGCCAACGTCCACCTGCCCGACGAGGGCCACGACTACGGTCCGTCAAAACGCGACGCCGTCACTCGCTTCTTCGCCGCGCAGCTCGGCCTCAATCTCGCCGCCATCACCGACAACGCGGGCCGGATCGACGAGTCCCGCGTCACGATTAACCGCGCCGCCGCCCTGCGCGTCTTCACCGCCGATTTCCCCGTGCCACCCCACGCGCTCCATGAGGCCACCGCCATCGGCCGCGCGCTCGCGGCGCTGCAAAAACCGTAGCCGCACTTTCACGGATTCCCTGTAGGCCCGAACGGTGGTCGGGCAAAGTATCCGTCCGCGTTTGGCTCGCTTCGGAAACCGACCGGCGGTCGGTTCTACAACCATGCTACGCGGTCCGCGCACTTCGCCGCAGATGACACCCTGCCATTTCCGGGCACAAAAAAACCGCCGCGAGCGAGCTCGCGGCGGTTAAGTTAATTCGGAAGAAAGCCGAATTAGGCGACGTGCTTCGAAACGAGCTTCGTCATTTCGAACATGCTGACCTTGGCCTTGCCACCGAAGACGACCTTGAGGGCGGCATCGGCATTGATCTGCTTCCGGTCCTTCTTGTCCTGCAGATTGTTCTTTTTGATGTACTCCCAGAGCTTTTTGGTGAGCTCCGTGCGTGGGAGGGGCTTCGAGCCTACGACGGCCGCGAGGGCGGCGTCAGGCGTGACAGGTTTCATGAACGCGGCGTTAGGTTTACGAGCAGCTTTTTTGGCCATAGTGGATTTGGGATTAAATGCTTTCGACTGAAAGCGTGATAGTTCTAGGGGGAAGCCCGGGGCATTTCCGAGGAAATTTTTTTGAAATCGTCTAATTTTCAGAGGGAAAACGTCCTTGCTTCCCTTTCAAAGGCTCACATATCGCGCCTCAATCCCCGTCGTCTACCTGCACAAATTGCTCGTAAAGCGCGGCGTAGCGTCCGCCCGCGGCGAGCAATTGGGCGTGGGTTCCGCGCTCGATGATCACGCCTTGGTCGAGCACGAGCACGAGGTCCGCGTGCCGGATCGTGCTCAACCGGTGCGCCACCACGAAGCTCGTGCGACCGCGCAGCAGTTTCAGCAAGGCCGTCTGCAGCCGCGCCTCGGTCAGCGCGTCGATCGAACTCGTCGCCTCGTCGAGCATCACGAGCCGAGGATCCGCGAGCAGCGCGCGGGTGAAGCACACGAGTTGGCGTTGCCCCACCGAGAGACTCGCGCCGCGCTCGCCGACTTCCGTCAACAGGCCTTGCGGCAGCGCCTCCAAGATATCGAGACAGTCGAGGGACGCGGCCGCCGCGCGCACCTCCGCATCCGTCGCCTCCGGTTTGGCGAGGCGGAGATTCTCGAGCACCGTGCCGCTGAAGAGAAAATTTTGTTGCTGCACCATGCCCATCTGCCGGTGCAGCGAGCGGCTGGTGAGCGTGCGGATCTCGCAGCCGTCGATCAGCAGTTGGCCGCTCGTGGGCAGGTAAAACTTGGAAACGAGATTGATGATCGAGCTCTTCCCGCTGCCCGTGTGCCCGACGAGCGCGACGGTCTGCCCCGGTTCCGCCACGAAATTGATGTCGTGCAGGACGGGCCGGGCCGGGTCGTAACCGAACGAGAGCCCGCGGAATTCCACCCGCACGCCGGGCGCGGCGAGCAGCGGTGGCGGCACGGGGAAAACTCCCGCGACCGGCACCCGGGGATCGGGCAGCGCGACCGCCTCGGGCGCGTCAACCCACTCCGGCACGGCGTCGATCAGTTTAAAGACGCGCTCGGCCCCGGCCATCGCGACCAGCGCTTGGTTGTATTGATTGCCGATGATCGCGATCGGGGAGAAAAACTGGTTTGCGAGCAGGAAAAACGTGATCAACGCACCGAGCGTCATGTCACCGTTGAACACCCGCCAGCCGCCAAACATGAGCAGGGTCGCCACGAAAAACTGGCTATTCAGCTCGAGCAGCGGCGTAAGAATCGCCGAGGTGCGGGCGAGCGCGATGTTGTAGGCCGAGTGATCGGCGAGCAGGCTGCGGAAGAGCCCGGCATTGGTCTCCTGCCGCACGAAACCTTGGGTCACACGGATGCCGTTGACCGATTCCGCGAGCGTCGCCGTCACGCGGCTGAAGCTCTCGCTCGCGGCGCGCGAGTAGAGACTCAGTTTCACGCGGAAGTGGCGGTTGATCGCCCAAAGCACCGGCGCCATCCCGAGCACAATCAGGAAGAGCTGCCAATCGCTCCACGCCATCACGATGGCGGAGAACACCATCGTGCCGCCTTGGATCACGCTCACGAAGAGCACGTCTTGAATACCGGTGCGCACCGATTCGACGTCGCTGGTCACGCGGCCGATGATCCGGCCGAGCTTCATGCGCTGGAAAAAGCTCATCGGCTGGCGCTGGACCTTGTCGAAGATGTCCGCGCGCAATCCGTTCACCACCGTTTCGCCAACTTGAAGCGCGTAGCGTTGTCGGAAGTGAAACAGACCGTCGGTCGCGATCGCGAGCAGGCCGTAGCCCACCACCCCGAGCGCGATGCCGACGTAATTCGCATGGGAGATCGGCCCATTGATCACGAGGGCCATCACCCAGCCTAGCGCCGGGAGTTGCGCCGATCGGATCACGGAAAGCCCAATCAAGGCCGAGAGTTTGCCGCGCACCGGCCGGGCATAGGTAAAGAGCCGGCGCATCAGGCCCCACTCGAGCGGCTTGAACTGCTCTTCCTGATCTTCGTCGTCAGGCAGCCGGTGCACGAGGCCCATGGGCTTCGGCGGCGGGGGCGGGGGGACGACGGGAATCATGTGCGCTCCTCCCCAGGTTTGGCGATGCCGAGCGACTGGAGTTCGCGGCCGTCCACGAGTTGCAAGCGCGCGACGCGGCGGTAGGAACCGGGCTGCGCCATCAATTCGGCATGGGTGCCGCGCTGGGCGATCCGGCCTTGCTCCATCACGATGATAAAATCCGCGCGGCGCAACGTGCTGAGGCGATGGGCCACGATGAACGTCGTGCGGCCCGCGATGGCACGGTCGAGCGCTTCAAAAATCTCGTGCTCCGTCTCGCTGTCGATCGCCGCCGTCGGATCGTCGAGCAGCAAAATCGCCGGCTCCAACAACACCGCGCGCGCGATGGCCAGCCGCTGCCGTTGCCCGCCCGAGAGGCTCGCCCCGCTCTCGCCGAGCACGGTGTCGTAGCCGAGCGGTAACGCCGTGACAAAGTCGTGCGCGGCGGCGATCCGGGCGGCGCGCTCGATCTGCTCGCGGGTGGCGGCGGGGTGACCAAAGGCGATGTTGGCCGCGATCGTGTTCGAAAAGAGAAAGCTCTCCTGAAATACGATGCCGATGTTGCGCCGCAGATCGTCGAGATCGAGCGCCCGGATATCCACTCCGTCGATCAAAACGCGGCCGGCGGTCGGGTCGAAAAACCGCGGCAGCAGGCTCATCAGGACGCTCTTGCCCGCGCCAGTCGCACCGAGGATGGCGACGCATTGGCCGGGCTGCACCGCCAGGTCGATGTCACGCACGACGGCCTCGGCTCCGGCGTAGGCGAAGGAGACGTTTTCGAACTGCACCGATCCCGTGCACCGCAGGAGGCGGATCGCGGCGGGCGCGTTCTTCACCTCGACCGGCGCATCGAGGATTTCAAACACCCGGCGCGCGCCGATGAGCGACTGCTGCACGGAATTCACAATGTTGGCGACGTTGTTGACCTGACCGGAAAACTGCTCGAGCAGACCGGCAAATACGATGAGCCCCGTGCCCAGCGGCAGTTCCCCGTTCGCCACGAGCCAGCCGCCGTAGCCGAGCAGCACCATCATGTTGATCCGCGTGATAAAACCCACCGCCGGGGAGAACAGGCTTACGCGCCAAAAAATGCCCTGCTGCTGGTCGAAGCACGCCTGGTTCGCCGCCTCGAATTTCGCCCGCGCTTCGGGCTCGCGGCCGAAGCCCTTCGTCACCGCCACGCCTTGCAGGCTCTCCGCGAGGATCTGCACCATGCGTTCGACGAGCGTGCGGTTGTGCGCGTAGGAAGGTTGGATTTTTTTGGAGAACCAAGTCGACAGCACCGCGAGCAACGGCGTCGTCGCGAGGCAGGCCAACGTGAGCGACGGACTCAGGCTCGCCATGTAAATCACGTAGACCGTGAGCGACACCGCCATGATCACGCTCTGGATCATGACTTGATCCACAAACATCCGCACCGATTGCACATCCCCGGTGACGCGCGTGATGATGGAACCCGTGGAGTTCGCATCGAAAAACCGAAAACTGAGCCGCTGCAACTTGTCGTAAACCTCGCCCCGCAGATCGACCACGAGTTTCTGCTGCACGAGTTTGTTGATCGAAACCGCGAGCACGTAGTTGAGCAGCGCCCGGCTTAGAGCGAGCACAAGGATCAGCCCCGCCAAGAGCCCGAGCACCTGCAACGGCGCCCACGCCATCGGCAACGCGACGTGCAGGACGTTGGCGTCCATCGGCGTGTCATCGAGCTTATGCCGGATGTAGTCGATGCCGAGACCGGTGAAACTCAGGCCGCCGATGCCCATCACCAACAACAACAGTTGCAAGCCGAGCACCTGCAGACAGTGCAACCGATAGCGCCAAGCCAACCCGAACAGCCGCCGGATCAAAGCCCCGTTGGAGGGGCCGACGACGTCGGACATGGACGGTGGCAGAGACATTTGGCTCGCAACCTAAGCCCGAGCCCCAGCACTGCACGAAATTTTTTTTGTTTTCCCCAAGCGCCGCCGACCGCGCGACCCCGCCTCAGTTCCGCTGCTTCGTGCGATTCTGATTTTGATTTTGGCCCTGGGTCGGAGGCCGTTGGCCCCGCTGCGCCTGCGCCGCCGGAGCCGGAGCCGGAGCTTCGACCACCGGCGTCTGGCCTTGCGCGGCCTGAATCGAAGCCTGTTCCCGCAGCGCGCGGCGGCGGCGCACTTCGGCCGCGACGGCCTCGAGCCGGCGCTGCTCATCGGCCGACGTGGGATTGAGCACCACGCTCTGGGTCACGGCAGTGGGCATCCCGGTGGGAGCCGACATCGGCGGTGGCGCCGTGGCTTGACCCGAGGAAGCCACCTTGGACGCACGCATCGCCAGATTGAGCGTTCGCCCACCATGCTGGACTGTCACCGTCTCGTGGGTCGCATCGTATGATTTCACCAAAAAATCGTGGTCCTTTTCGTTCAGCTTCGACCACACGCTGACTTTCTTCGCCGGATCAAAAATCCCAAAGAGTAGCCCCGAGCCCGTATCCATCACCCCGCGCAATTCCAGCGGAGCACCTTCGGTCACCGCGGTGGTTGCCGCCGCCTGCGCCGGCATGAAAGGCGAACTTTGGGCCAACTGCGCTCCACTGCGCGTGACCGTCCCGAGCAGCAGCGCCGCAAACAACGGTAGGAAAAAAAGGGGGGTTCGAGGCGCAGACATAAACAACATGAGAAACAGAATAGACGCACCCGCCCGGGTCAAGTGACAGGGTTTTTCCGGCCGCGCTTTCCGGCCGCGCCTCAACTGCCGCAGGCATGAATCCCACCACGGCGCGCAGGCCGCTTCGTCCTTTGACACCCTCCCGCCCCACCGCAAAAGTCCGACCCATGCGAACGTCGCTACTGATTCTCTGCGCCGCCTGCCTCGGCCTCACCGCCTGCTCCCGCCCGAAGTCGCTCGGCTATCAGGGTTACCTCGAAGGCGAGTTCATTTACGTCGGCGCCCCTCTTGGCGGCCAACTCGAAAAACTTGCGGTCACCAAAGGCACCCGCATCCCCGCCGGCGCGCGCCTTTTTACGCTGGAACACGCCAACGAGCTCGCCGCCCAACGCCAAGCCGCCGACCAAGTCCGCGCCGCCGAGGCCCGTCTCGCCGACGCGCAAAAAGGCTCCCGCCCGACCGAGCTCGCCATTCTCACCGCCCGTCTCGACCAAGCCCGCGCCGCCGCTGAGCTTTCCCGACTCGATTTTGCCCGCCAAAAGAATCTCTTTGAGACGCGCGTCCTTCCTGCGAGCGACTACGACCGCGCCCGCCTCACGCACGAGAAAAACACCCGCGCCCTCGAAGAACTCGCCGCCCAACTCACCACCGCCGGCCTCGGCGCCCGGCCCGACGCCCTCGCCGCCGCGATGGCCGAGGTGAGCGCCGCCGCCGCGGCCAAAGAAAGAGCCACTGGGCCGTCGCTCAAAAATCCCAAGCCGCCCCACAGGCCGCACTCGTCTATGACACCCTTTACCGCGTGGGCGAATTCGTCGCCGCCGGCAACCCCGTCGTCTCCTTGCTTCCCGCCGAAAACATCAAGGTCCGTTTCTTCGTTCCAGCAGCCGAATTCGCCGCCCTCACCGCCGGCGCCCCCGTGCGCATCGCGATCACCGGCCGCCCCGCCCCGCTCGACGCGCGCATCAGCTACCTCTCGCCGTCGCCCGAATACACGCCGCCCATTCTCTACAACCGCGAGAACCGCTCCAAACTCGTCTTCATGGTCGAGGCCGTCTTCACCGACGCCACCGCCGCGCGCGACCTCCACCCCGGCCAACCCGTCGACGTTCTGCAGTAGGGCAGGGTCTCCGACCCGCCCTCCGCGCCCGCCCCGATGAGCCCGCCCACCGTCGCCACCCCGACCGATCTCGCCATCGACGTCGCCGGTGTGACCAAACGCTTCGTCGAAAAAATCGTCGTCAACGCTATCGACCTCGCCGTGCGCCGGGGTGAAATCTACGGTTTCCTCGGTCCCAATGGCTCGGGCAAGACCACGTTCATCCGCATGCTCTGCGGACTGCTCACCCCCGACGCCGGCACCGGTACCTGCCTCGGTTACGATGTCCGTTCGCAACAAGCGGAGATCAAACGCCACGTCGGCTACATGACGCAGAAATTCAGTTACTACGAGGACCTGAGCATCCGCGAGAACCTCGACTTCATCGCCCGCATTTACGCCGTGCCCGACCGCCGCGCCGCCGTCCAACGCAGCCTCGACCGCCTTGGTTTGGCCAACCGCTCCCATCAACTCGCCGGCCAACTCTCCGGCGGCTGGAAGCAACGTCTCGCTCTCGCTGCCTGTCTCATTCACGAGCCGAAACTCCTCCTGCTCGACGAACCCACCGCCGGCGTCGACCCCAAGGCCCGCCGCGAATTCTGGGACGAGATCCATCAACTCGCCGCCGATGGTCTCACCGTCCTCATCACCACGCACTACATGGACGAAGCCGAGCGCTGCCACCGCCTCGCCTACCTCGCCTACGGCCACCTCCTGACCCGCGGCACCCTCGCCGAAGTCCTCGCCGCCGCCAAGCTCACCACGTGGAGCGTCACGGGCCCCGACCTCCGCGCGCTCGCCACCACCCTCCGGGACCGCGAAGGCGTCGAACAAGTCGTCGCCTTCGGCAACACCCTCCACGTGAGCGGCCGCGACGCCGCCCGGCTCGCCACCGTCATCGCGACGGTCCACGACCGGCGCCACGAGTGGAAGCAAATCACCTCCGGCCTCGAAGACGTGTTCATCAGCCTCATGGACGAAGCGCAGGATAATTTCGCATGAAGACCACGCGACCCGTAGGAGCCTGCTTGCAGGCGATTTCACATCCGCCCTCGCTCAGGGTCGCCATCGCCTGCAAGCCGGCTCCCACCCCTGACCGCCCGTGAACTTGCCCCGTTTCACGTTCCACCGCCTTTGGGCCATCGTGCTCAAGGAGTTCATCCAAATGAAGCGCGACCGCGTCACCTTCGGGATGATGATCGGCATCCCGCTCATGCAGCTCATGATGTTCGGCTTTGCGATCAACTCCGATCCGCGCCACCTCCCCACCGCGCTGCGGATCGCCGACCAGGGCCCCTTCGCCCGCACCCTCGTCCAGGCCCTCCGCACCAGCGATTACTTCGCTCTGGTCCATGAAACCGCGAGCGAAGCCGAAGCCCAACGCCTCCTCCAACTTGGCGACGTCCAGTTCGTCATCAACATCCCCGCCGATTTCTCCCGCCAACTCCTCCGCGGCGAACGCCCCACCGTGCTCATTGAGGCCGACGCCACCGACCCCGCCGCCACCGGACCGGCCCTCGCGGCCGTCAACGCCCTCGCCGCCACCGTTTTCAACCGCGACCTGCCCGGCCCGCTCGCCCGTCTGCGCGCCAAGAACGGCCCCGTCGATTTCCGCATCCACGCGCACTACAACCCGGAGAACATCACCCAATTCAACGTCGTCCCGGGGCTCATGGGCGTCGTGCTCACAATGACGATGGTGATCATCACCGCCCTCGCCATCACCCGCGAACGCGAACGCGGCACGATGGAAAATCTCCTCGCGACCCCGGTCCGCCCCTTCGAGGTGATCGTCGGAAAAATCCTGCCCTACATCGTCGTCGGCTACATCCAGGTTTCGCTGATTCTGGTCGCCGCCCATTTCATTTTCAAAGTCCCGATCATCGGTAGTCTGCCGCTGATCTACGTCGTTTCCCTGCTCTTCATCGCCGCCAATCTGGCCGTCGGCATCACATTTTCCACCCTCGCAAAAAACCAGCTCCAAGCCGTCCAGATGGCATTCTTCTTTTTCCTGCCTTCGATCTTGCTCTCGGGCTTTATGTTTCCGTTTCGCGGCATGCCGGATTGGGCACAGGCCGTCGGCTCATGCCTGCCCAACACCCATTTCCTCCGCATCGTGCGCGGCATTCTGCTCAAAGGAAACGGCTTTTCGGAAATTGCTCCACACCTCTGGCCGCTGTTGGTCTTTCTGGTGATCGCCATGACCGTCGGCGTGAAACGCTACCGGCAGACGCTGGACTGAGCCGCCCTTGACCGTCAGTAAGGCAAGTAATACCGTCCTTACTACATCATGCAGACTCTCTCCGTCAGCAAACTCACAACCAAAAGCCAGGCCACCATCCCTAATCGCGTCCGCCAGAAGCTTGGCCTGAAACCCGGCGACTCGGTGGCCTTCAAATTCAAGGACGGCCACATCTATCTACAAAAAGCCCGCCCCATCGATCGCACGTTCGCCCGCGGCCTCGAAGAGACCTTGAAGGACGAATGGAGCTCGGCGCACGACGACAAAGCCTATGCCGACCTATAAGGCGTTCGAGGTCGTGGTCGTCCCCTTTCCGTTTGCGGACAGCGCTGCGCCCAAACGCCGACCCGCTCTCGTGCTCTCCACCCAAGGCTTCAACGACCGCGCCGCCCACCTCGTGCTCGCGATGATCACCAGCCGGGAAAACCGCGGCTGGCCGCTCGACACCGAAATCAAGGACCTCTCCGCGGCCGGCCTGAGCCACCCTTCGGTCGTGCGGATGAAACTCTTCACCCTCGACGAGCGCTTCGTTCTCCGCAAATCCGGCGCCTTGACCGTCAAGGACGGCGCATCGGTCAAAAACGCTCTCCGGCTGCTCTTGCCCCAACTCTGAGCCGTCAGCTTTTCCCACCCACCCACTGCTTCGCCACCGGCCCATCGAGGTGCAGGGTCTGGGTCGGGAACGCGAACGACAATCCCCGCGCCGCCACCGCCCGCATGATCGCGAGATTCACGCGCTGCTTCAACCCCAACCCTTCCTCGAGATCTGGCCCCTTCGTCGCATAAACGATCCAAAGATCGAGCGATGACGCGCTGAAATCCCGGAAGAAAACCATGACGGACTCGGCCTCCACCTCCGCCTCGGCCAGAATGATCCCCTTCACGTCTTCCACGATCGCCGTCATCTGGTCCGGCGTAGTGTCGTAGGTCAGCCCGATCACCTGCTCGACCCGCCGCTGCGTGAACCGCGACAGATTTATGATCGCCTCCGACGACACTAATTTGTTCGGGATAATGACCAACGACCGGTCGATCAGCCGGATCTTCGTCGAACGCAGCCCGATGTCCTCCACCTTGCCGGTGTTGGCCCCGATCTTGACCGTTTCCCCTACTTTGAATGGCTGGTCGATCGCGACCACGATCGAGCCGAAGAGGTTGGCAATCGTATCCTGCGCCGCGAGGGCGAAGGCCAACCCGCCGATTCCGAGACCGGAGAGGATCGTGGAGACGTTAAAGCCGAGACTCTGGACCGTGATCAGGACGCCGATGACGACGAAGATCGCGACGAGGGTTTTTTTGATCCACGGCATGAACGCCGCCACACCCATTTGCTTCTCCCGCGCGACTTCGTGCATGTGGTCCAACACTGCGCCGAACGCCCGCAGCAAGCCCCAAAAGACCACCAGTGAAAACGCCACCGTCGAGCCGTAGCCGATGGTGCGGTCTGCCGTCTCGGAAAGCTTCAGCACTTTCACCGAGGCGAAAATACCCGTGACCATCACGAACGTTGCCACCGGTCCTTCGAGCGCCGGGAACAGCTTGTCGTCCAACGTGGTCTCGGTCTTGGCCGCCAACCGCTTGAGCCGGTTGAAAATGATCGTGGTGACAAAGCGCCGCAGCAAAATCGCCCCGACGAGAATCAGCGCGAAAATCGCGTAGTGCGTCGCGCTGTTGCCGCTGCTCCGGACGTTCCAGAGCCCGAGGACCTCATCGACGATATGCTCAAGCAGATCGGGTGTTCGCGGCATCCCGCTCTTGGCCAAGATCGTGGTCGTTTGCGCCGCTTCGGTCGCCGCCGTGGTCGTTTGGGCGAGCGCGGAACCGAGAAGCAGCCCGCCGCCCAAAAGCAGCGATCGAACAAGAGTCACAATCATCCGTTTCATTGAACGGCGAACTCACCGCGCTCCGCTATCCGTGTCAAAAACATTGCCCGCCTCCGCCCGAACTCCCCGCTTGCGCGCCCGCCCCGACCCAAGCCACAACGTTCCCCAATGTTCCAATTTCTATCCGTCATCGACGCCATGCCGCTGTGGGCTTGGGTCACTTTTTTCACCTTCATCACCGCAATGCTCGCCCTCGATCTGGGGGTGTTTCAACGCGAGACGCACGTCGTCGGCATGAAAGAGGCCCTCGCGTGGTGCTGCGTCTGGGTGACGCTTGCCCTCAGTTTCGGCGGGCTGCTCTGGCAATGGCGCGGACCCGAATCCGCCCAGCAGTTTCTCGCCGGCTACCTGATCGAGCTCTGCCTGAGCGTGGACAACGTCTTCGTGTTCATCCTCGTCTTCGCCTACTTCAAGGTCGAGCCGCGCTACCAGCACCGCGTCCTCTTCTGGGGCATCATCGGCGCCGTGCTCATGCGCGCGGTGTTTATCATCGTCGGGGTGGAGGTGATCGAACGCTTCCACTGGGTCCTCTATGTTTTCGGCGCATTCCTCGTCTACACCGGCGTCAAGATGGCCCTGCCCAGCAAAGAGGCCGAGGTCGATCCCGAGCACAATTTCGCGGTCAAACTCTTCCGCCGCTTCTACCCCGTCGCCCCGCACAACGACCGCGGTCACTTTTTCACAATCCACCAAGGCCGGCGGATGGCTACCCCACTCTTCATCGTGCTGATCGTGATCGAGACCACCGATCTCGTCTTCGCCCTCGATTCTCTACCCGCCGTGCTCTCAATCACCAAGGATAGTTTCATCGCGCTCACCTCAAATATCTTCGCCATCCTCGGCCTGCGCTCCCTCTACTTCGCCCTCAGCGGCATCATGGGGCTTTTCCGTTTTCTCAAAGTCGGGCTGTCCGTCATCCTCGTTTTCATCGGCGTGAAAATGTTGATCGAACACTGGATGAAAATCACCACCGGCACTTCGCTCGCGGTGATCGGCGGCGTGCTGACCACCTCGATCCTCATGTCCGTCGTCATCAAGTCGCCGAAGGCCCCGCCGCCCCGCTGATCGTCGATTCATGAATTTCGACCAGCTGCTCACCAATTTCCTTAGCCCCCCAATCCTGTTTTTTTGCTCGGGCTGCTCGCCACGCTGGTCAAGAGCGACCTCGAGCTGCCGGCCCCGCTGCCCAAGATTCTTTCACTTTATCTGCTCCTCGCGATCGGCTTCAAGGGCGGCGTTGAGCTCGCCCATAGCGGGCTCACGCTTCAGATCGCCTCCACTCTCGGCGTCGCGATGATCGCGGCGGTCGTGGTCCCGGCCTATACCTACTTCGTCCTGCGGCTGAAACTCGACTCCGCCAACGCCGCCGCCATCGCCGCCACCTACGGTTCCATCAGCGCCGTCACCTTCATCACCGCCGCCGCCTTTCTCGACGCCACCAAGATTCCCTACTCGGGCCACATGGTCGCCGCGATGGCGCTCATGGAATCGCCCGCCATCGTCGTCGGCGTCGTCTTTGCCCGGCTCGCCGCCAAACGCTCGGCCAAACCCGGCACCGATTCCGCCGATGTCGAACCCGTCGATTGGGGCCACATCGGGCGCGACGCGTTTCTCAACGGCTCGGTGTTCCTGCTCGTTGGCAGTCTGATCGTCGGCGCGCTCACCGGCAACCGCCCGGGCGCCGCGGCCCTCGTGCCGTTCACCAACGAACTGTTCACCGGCGTGCTCGCCCTCTTCCTCCTCGATATGGGCATCATCGCCGCGCGGCGCCTCGGGGATCTCCGGCGGGCCGGCGTCTTTCTCACGTGTTTCGCAATCATTGTTCCGCTGTTGAACGCCGCCCTCGGCCTGCTCGGCGCGTGGCTCCTCGGTCTCAGCCACGGCGACGGCCTGCTCTTCGTCATTCTATGCGCCAGCGCCAGTTACATTGCCGTGCCCGCCGCCATGCGCCTCGCCATCCCCGAGGCCAACCCGAGCCTCTACGTCACCATGTCTCTCGCTCTCACGTTTCCTTTCAACATCCTCATCGGCATCCCACTTTACGGAGCCGCGGTCGCCGCCGTCTTCGGCCCCTGATTCCCCGCCCCATGCAAGCCCTCAAAAAAGTTGAGATCATACTGAGCGCCCCCGAATTGCCGAAGCTCCAGCGACTCGTGGAAAAGCTCGGTCTCAACTACACTGTGTTCCACCACGCCACCGGTCGCGGCGACCGCGGCATCCGTGCCGATGACGATCTTACCGGCGTCTTCACCAACATCTGCCTGCTAACCGCCTGCAAGGCCGAGCAACTCCCCACGCTGGTCGAGGCCGTGCGGCCCCTACTCAAGAAAACCGGCGGCCTCTGCCTCGTGAGCGACGTGCTAAGCGTCATGCACTGATCGGTCGCAAACCCGTTCACCGCAGAAACCGCGTGGCCCATTCAGGCCGGCCCAACGGGCGCGGCGTCCACTCACCCCAAATCTGGTAGCGATACCGCGCGACCAGTTTATAGCCCGCGTCGCGCCAACGCACCGGAATCACCCGCGTCCAAGCGAGCGCCAGACCCAGGCCGCCGACCGACCGCGCCGCCGCCAGCGCCCCGTCGGTACGCAACAGAAATTCTGGCCGTTCGCGCCGCGCCCAATCGGGCACGAAAACCAGCGAATCGAAATCCTCCGTCGGCAACCCGTGGGCCCGCAGATACGCCTGCGCGGTCGGCCCCTGCAATGGCGCGAACCGCAGCACGGCCCGCCGGTCCAGCCTCAGCAGCAAGCGCACGATCCGGTTGCACAGCCCGCATTCGCCGTCGAAAAACAGCACCGGACCCGAGAGAGCGTTGGCAGCAGGCAGAGACATCGCGTCGCCCCAACATGCGCGGCCGCGGCCGAAAAGAAAGCCTCCGCCCGTGACTCACGGAAAAAATTATCGCGCCTAAACCCCCTCGCTAATTCCCGCCGCGAAACCCAAACGTGACGCAGCCCCAATTGCCCTGGGGACGGGCGCCCAATGCGAAAGGTCGGTGGGACACGAGCGGGCGGAAGCAGCGCATCAGGGCAATTCGTAAATTTCTACGAGGGCGGAGCCGGTCGTGTTATTGGCGCCGGTGACCTGAGCGGTGTAGCTGCCGGGGGCGAGATTGACCATGAGCGCGGCGTCGAGGCTCGTGGCGCCGAAGGCGAAGGCGCCGGTGTTGAATGCGGCTTCGGCGATGGCGATGGCATCCGGCGAGGTGGACCAGCCAGCATTTTGCGCGACCACCGCGCCGCTGGCGCTGCGCAGCGTGAGTTCTGGGCGCGCGAGCGCGTTGGCGAGGCCAAACTGCGCGAGCGCGGGGCCGGCAGCGCGGATGAGGACCCGCTTTGGGGCCGTGCCACGCACGACGAGGCCGGCGATAAGGGTATTGTCGCCCGTGCCGGCAACGGCGCGCGCGGAGAGGTTAACGAGCTTTTGCGCGAGGGTATCGCCGGAGAGTTCATGCACCTCAAGCAGCACCGGGCCACTGGTGGCGGTGGCGGAGCTGACCACGGCGGTATATGCACCCGGCTGCAGACCGGTAAGGACGACGGAGTCGGCGCTGCCTGCGGCAAGGGGGAAAGCACCCGAGCGCGCGGCGGCAGCGGCGATGTCCGCGGTGTTGGCTCCGGTGCTCCAACCGGTGTTGGAGGCGATCACCGCCGAGCCGCGGTAGAGCTCGACGCGGGGAGAAGGGAGCGCGGTCGACACTCCGAAGTCGCGCAGGCCGGGGCCGATCGCGCGGACGAGAACGGTCTTGGTCTGCGTGCCGGAGATCACAAAGCCCACGATCACCACTTGCGCGCCGGTCCCGGCGCTGGCGCGGGTGGAGAAACTCACGAGGCGTTGGTCGGCGAGCGCGGAGGCATCGCTGCCGAAACCGCTGTAGGATGTCACGGTGCCGCGGCTGTCGGTGACCGTGGCGCTGAGCGCCTTGGTCGTGCCGGAGACGGTGCCCGAGACGATCTGTTGCGAGGCCGTGGTGACGACGAGGCGGCCGGCGGAATCCACCGTGCCGGTGCCGGCATCAACCGCGGTGCCCGACTGGGTGAGGACAAAGGCTAGGCCGGAGGGGCTCAGGATGGCGAGGACCTGCGCGGAGCTGCCCGCCACACCTGCCTGGTAGAAGCCCGCGCTACTTGCGCTGGCGCCGCTCGCGGAGCGGAAGGCGCTCATGCCGATTGAGCCGGCGGTGGAAAAACCGGAGAGAACGCCGTTGGCGGAAATGGAGCCCCGGAAAACGAGGTCGTTGACCGCGGCGGCGATGGTCGGCGCGCCGAGCGAGGCTGGGGCCGTGCCGCCGACCGTGGTGATCGCGAAGCCAAAGGTACCGTCGTCAGTCACCGTGATGTTGCGACTGATGTAGCCCGCGCGCGCGCCGGCCGCGTAGCCGAGGAAGGCGCCCACGTTTTTATCGTTGATGAAAAGGGCGAAGGTGCCGCCGTTGCTGAGCGTGCCGAAGTAAACGCCGGCGAAGCTGCGGCCGCTGATCCTCCCAGGGGAACCGATTTCACCGGGGGAGTTGGCGGCGACAAAGGCCCCGTTCATCCCGACCACACTCAACGTTGAAAGAGTGGCGACGTTGAGTCCCGCCCGGTTGTCGAAGGTCGCAAACGGCGCACTGCCCGGCGAAATTCCGAACGCTACGTTCACGCGCCGCGTATTGGCGTTATCATAGAGATTCACGGCATCGCCACCCGTGCTCAAGCCGATGCCGGCGCCGCTATAGCTGCCGATCTGGAGAGCGGGCGGCGGGCTGGAGCCAAACCAGTTGCGCAGGAAAGCCGCGCGCGCCGAGGCGAGATCGGTGGTTTCAATAAAGATGACCGATTCGCCGGGCGCGATGCTGGTGATGCCACCCAACGCCAAGGCGGCGGCGGGAGACTCCGAACTGTCGTCCACTTTCCAGCCCGTGATGTTCGCGGCGCGCGCGCCCACGTTGGTGACCTCGAACCAATCCGCGGCAACCGGGCTGTTGCCACTGCCCCAGGCAGCCACTTCGGTGACGCGCAGAACGTCGGGAGCCGAGTAACCCGGGGAACCGATCTCGATGGCGGAGTTCGCGGCGACGAAGGCGCCGTTCTCTCCCGCGACACTCAGGCGTGAGACGGTCGTGTTGTTCAGCGCCGCCGTGTTGTCGAAAGTCTGATACGGCGACGTCGCGCCCGAAGCACCAAAGGTCACGCTCGAGTGTAGCCCGCCGGCGGCGTTGTAAAGATTCAAGGCGTCGCCCCCCGTGCTGAGGCCGATGCCGGCGCCTTGGTAGGTGCCGACCTGCAAGCCAGCGGGCACATTGGCCCCGAACCACACCGACTTGAAGTTGGCGATCACCGTGGCCGGCGAGGCGCTCGTAGAACTCTCGATAAAAATGACGGACTCGCCCGGAGCGATGCGGGTGATGCCGTTCAATGCAATCGCCGTAGCGAAGGTGGGACCGCTGTCATCGACTCGCCACCCCGCGAGGTCCACGGGGTTGGCGCTCACGTTGGTCACCTCGAACCAATCGGCCGCGACCACCGGACTGTTGCCACTGGACCACGGCGCAATCTCGGTGACGATCAGGGCGGGCGGCGCGGGCGTTTCGACGACTTGATCGGTGACCGACAGCGTGAAATTCACCGTCGCATCCGGCGTGGCGCCGAGCGTGGAATCGTCGACGTTGATCGTGACGACGTAGCTGGTCTTGGTTTCGAAATCGAGGACGACGCCGGCCCTGAGATACAAAGCGCCGCCCGTGATTTGAAACGAGCCCGCATCCGCCCCAGTCAGGCTCAGTGTGTTCGTGCCGAGTCCGTCATCGGTGACGACGATGTCGCCCACCTTCACCGGAGCCGTCGTGCTGGAGTTTTCCTGGATCGAGTTGAGCGGATTGGTCAGCGCCACGGCCGTGGGCGCGCGGTTCGTGCCCGTCGCCGGCGCGTAAACCCATAGCTGCGGGAAATCGATGCTGCCGCCACCGTTCTCGTTCACGATGTAAATGTTCCCTGCGCGATCCATCGTGATGCCTTCGTGCTGCTGGTCGGCAGCGTTCAACGGATTGCCCGGGTCCGAGGCGAGGTTCAGCGTGCTCTGGATGTTTCCGGCGCGATCGACGAGAACAACGCGGGCGTCCTCTTGGCCGATAATGAGCAGGTGGCTCGCTTGCGGCTGGCCGCTCATCGAGGGGAGATTCGAAAGCGCAAACACGTCGGCCACGTCGGTCAGGCCGAGTTTCGTCGTATCAAAGAGGTTCGTCGAATTCGCCGCGGTGGGCGAGCCGTTGGTCGCGGTGCCCGCCGCGAAATCGACCCCGGTCTGGAAAACGCCGATCGGAGTTTTTTCCTTCAGGACAATGAAGCCGTTGGTTTGCGGATCCCACGACAGGCCTTCGGTGCCGGTGTTGTCGTCGAAGGTACCGAGTTTCACGGTCTGGGCTCCAGCGCGGGCCAACGTGGTGCCCGCGGCATAGGTAAACTTCACGAGTTGCCGGTCGCGTTCCTCGGTTATCACGAACTGACCGCCGCCGAGGTAGGTGATGCCTTCCGGATCGTAGAAGTCCGTGCCTTGCGGCGCACCGGCCCGCAGGGCCAGCGTCATGGTGTTGATCAACTGGCCGGTCTTGGAAACTTGCGTGACGGAGCGACCGCCGTCGCCGACGATGAACAGCGTGTCAGTGTCCCAATTGTAGGTCACGCCCGAGGCTTCCTGGCCGAGCAAATTACTGGCCGGCGTCCCGGCCGGCAGCGCGGTCCGCGTCGGCTCAGGCAGGTTGTAGCGCCCGACCCGGACGTAGTTGGCGAGATTGATCGCGGTGGGACCGGCAGTGATCGTAACCGTTGCGGTCGCGCTCTCGGCCGAACCGCCGACATTGGTGGCGCGCGCCCAATAGCTGGTCGTCGCGGTGAGAGCAGGCGTGGTGAAGCTGGTAGAGTTGGTGCCGACGGGCGTGGTCGTCACGCCACTGTTGCCCTGATACCACTGGATCGTCGGCGTCGGGAAACCGCTCGCCGCGACGGTGAGGGTCACCGCGCTACCGCCGATAATTGATGTGTTTGCCGGCTGGGTCGTGAACAGCGGTGCAATCGGGTCATCGTTGGTGATCGTGCCCGTGCCGACCGCGGTGCCGAGGGTCGTCGTGCCGGTGGTGTTCACCACATTGGCGAGAGTGACGATCACCGTTTCATCCGGCTCCGAAACGGTATCGCCGTTTACGGTGATATTAATCGGCAGGGTGGCGGCTCCGCCAGCGCTGAAGCTCAGCGTGCCGGCGGTGACTGCGGCGTAGTCCGTACCAGAGGTCGCCGTGCCGCCGGTGACTGCGTAACCCACCGTGAAGACCGTCGTGGTGTCGCTGCGTGTGACGTTCAAGACCAACGTCGCAGTGCCGCTATTACCCTCGGCAATCGAGGAGCTCGCAATGGCGACGCTCGATCCCGCCACCGTGGTGCCCGGAGAGCCGCGGTCCGTGCCGACGGCGGCTTGGAAACTGCCGTAATTGGTCCCGGTCGCAAAGGTATAGCGCGGAGCCGTGGTGCCCGAGGTCGGCACCCAGATGACATTCTGAAATTCGGTCGGAGCACCGGCCGAGGGTCCGGCGTGGCCGCCCACAGAAGCGCTGCCGTCTTCACGCGTGAACCCTGCGGCCGCGTAGTTGAAGAAAAACAACGGGTTGCCCGTGTTGTCGAAGAACGACACGCCGTCGTTCTGCCCGAGGCCGGGCGCGCCCACCGTCTGGAAGACCTGAACACTTGAAGCCAAGCCCCACCACGACCGGAAGGCCGCCGGCGTCATGGTCGTAAAGATGACCGATTCCCCCGCTGCGATGCTCGAGCCCGCCGGCAACGCATACGCGGCGGCGGCCGAAGCTGAACGACCGCTATCGTGCCAAGAATAGCCGGCGATATTCGCCGCACTCGTGCCGAAGTTCGTGAGTTCCCAATAGTCGTTGGCCGCCGCCGGCGCGGTGGCGGAGGAGCTGGAGGAGACCTCGGTCAGCAACACCCGGGTCGTCAGCACATCGCCGTCGTCCTGCACGGTGAGCGTTGCCGTCCCGGCGGTCGCACCTGCTGCCGTCGCGGTCAGGGTCACGGTCTGGTTGCCATCCGGAAAGGTGTCGTTCACCGCAGTAATCGAAAATGTCGCGGAAGTCTGCTCCGCCGCGATCGTCACCGTGGCGGGCACGGTGGCCTCGGTCTCATCGCTGCTGGTAAGGTTTACAATCAGGGCGCTGGTCGTGCTGCCGGTGCGCGAAACCGTGCCGGTCGATGCCGGATTCACCGCGCTTTCCGAAAAGGCGGCCGGCGTTGCGCTCAACGACAATGCGGTCGAAGGAGCGACCGCGCCGAAACCGCTGGAACCAGGAGAGCCGATGTTGGTCGCGCCGCCCGGTGCGGTGAAGGTGCCGAGAGCGGTCCCGGTGGCGCTGGTATAAAGCGGAGTGGTCGTCCCGCTCGCGGAATCCCAAATCAGAGACTGGGCCCCACTGATACCTCCGGCAGAAATACCAGCATGCCCTCCGGCCGACGGGCTGTTGTTGGATCGCGTGAAGCCGCCCGCCGCGTAACTCAGGTAGGCCACTTCCGTGTTGGCCGCGTCGTAGAGCGTGATGGCGTCGTTCATCCCCAGCCCGGGAGCGCCTGCGCCCGTAAAAATCTGCACGCTGGCCGCAATGCCCCACTGCGTCCGGAACGTTGCTGCTGCTGCCGCGGTAAAAATCACCGACTCGCCGGCCGCGATCGTCGCACCGGCGGGGATCGCAATCGCGACCGCCGCCGAGCGCGCGCTATCCGTCCACTTGTATCCGCCTAGATTGATCGGCGCGGTGCCGACGTTGGTGAGCTCCCAGAAATCCGATAAACCATCGGATTGAATTTCGGTGATGAGCAAATTGCTGTTCGCGTGGGCGGCGGGCAAGAGGGCGCAGCAGGCGGTGGTGAGCGCGGCAACCCATCGACGCAGCTTGGATGAACGCAGAGAAAAATAAGACATCATGGCAAAGGGGATGAGGGTAGGAACGGGGCGCCCGTAAAATGGTGGATCCACCCATCCTCCGGAAGCACTGGAGTGTTACCTTTGCGTGTCGGAACTCGTTGCGTTGACTAGGCACGATCGACCCGTGGCCGATCGAGCGAAAGCGGGCAAACGCGGCAGGATAGTAAAAAGCTCGGCCGCTTCCGTCGTCGCTTTCGCGAACCGACGGTCGGTCACAACCGAGCGTAATCTCAAACGCCCCTGAGCAGCTCCGCGCCTCGCGCAGCCTTACCCGCGGAAAATTCGTGCCCCGCCACCCAAACCGTGGTTTGCTTCGCATTCGCTTACACCATGACCTTCGACTTCGAAACGCCCCACGCCCGCCTCGGCACTGATTCTCAGAAATGGCAAAAGTATGCCGGCCGAGACATCCTCCCGCTTTGGGTGGCCGACATGGACTTCAAATCGTCGCCCTCAATTTTGGCCGCTCTGCACGCCCGGGTTGAAGAAGGTATCTTCGGCTATGCCCGCCCGGTGAAGTCCACCGTCGACGCCGTCGTCGACGCTTGCGCCCGCAACTATGGCTGGCAAATCGACGGCTCGTGGATCGTCTGGCTGCCGGGGCTCGTTTGCGGACTCAACGTCACCGCCCAAGCCTTCGCCCAAAGCGGCGATGCCGTGCTCACCCTCACGCCGATCTACCCTCCGTTCATGAGCGCGCCAAAAAATTCCGCGCGCGTATCCACGCAAGCCCCCTTTGTTTTCTTCGCGGGCCGCTGGGAAATCGACTGGGCCGCACTTGAACGCGCCGTCACGCCGCGCACCAAACTTTTCTATCTTTGCAATCCGCACAACCCCCTCGCCCGCGTCTGGCGCCGCGACGAACTCACGCACCTCGCCGAGTTTTGCGCACGCCACAATCTCGTGCTCTGCTCCGACGAGATCCACTGCGACCTCATCCTTGATCCGACGCTGCCCCATCTTCCCGCCGCCTCACTCTCACCCGCACTCGCCGCACGCACGCTCACGCTCATGGCGCCGAGCAAGACCTACAATGTCCCCGGCCTCGGCACCTCCTTTGCCATCATCAGTGACCCGACGTTGCGCGCCCAATTTGTGCGCGCCACCGCTGGGATTGTGGCCGAAGTCACTTGCCTCGGTTTCACCGCCTGCGAAGCCGCCTATCGGGACAGCGAGCCATGGCGTCAGGCCTTACTCACCACGCTGCGCGGCCATCGCGATTTCCTCCTCGATTTCATCGCGCGTGAACTTCCCGGCATCCGCGTCGAAGCGCCCATCGAGGCCACTTATCTCGCTTGGCTCAACGTGACCGATCTCGGCCTCGCCGATCCCATCGCCCACTTCGAAAAACACGGGGTTGGCCTGAGCGACGGCACGTATTTCGGCGCCCCGCAGGGCCACTACATGCGCCTAAATTTCGGCTGCACCCGCGCCACGCTCGCCGAGGCGCTTCGACGTATGAAGACCGCCCTCGCCGCCCGGTAACACGCCCCGGGCCACCGGTCCGCCCCAGTCTCGCCCGCCGGCAGAGACCGACAACCTCGTGGCCGTTCCCGCGCTTTCCCAATTTGTCCCCGGGGCGGCCCAGCAGTCTGTTCACCGGATTTTCCGCTCCAACCCGCGCCGGTCTTCGGCGCCCCTTTTAACGTCCCGTTTTCTACCAAGCCAAGCGTCGGGTAATGGTTAGCACTGGATTCGCGGCCGATCTCTCCGGGTTGTCGGCAGCACCCACCCGACGGAGCGCCTCAGTATCACCATAAATCTTGCCGGTTGGGTTAAGGCCATCGCCGCAGCCACCCGTCGTGCCGCGCAACGCGCCGATGCCCGCGCACCGGCCGATGCAGAACGCCGAGCGCACACCCTCGCTGCGCCGGTGTCGCCGAGCAGGTGACATTGGCTTGGGAGTTGCGGGGTCAATCACGGCAAACCACGTTCGAGGCCGTCCATGCGCATCGGGCCTTACCAGCTTTCGTCGAATCTGTTTCTCTCGCCACTCGCGGGTTATACCAACCTGCCCATGCGGCTCACCGTGCGTGAACTCGGCGGACTCGGCTGGGCCACCACCGATTTGGTCAACGCCCGCTCACTGATCGAGCGCAACCGCGTCGCCCTCCAGCTCGTCGCCTCCTCACCCGAGGACCGGCCGCTGGCGATTCAACTTTTTGGGAGCGTACCCGAGGAGATGCGCGATGCGGCCGTGATCTGCCAGGAACTCGGAGCCCAGTCGGTCGACATCAATATGGGCTGCCCGGTGAAGAAGGTCGTCAATATCGGCGGCGGTTCCGCCATGATGACCGAGCTCGATAAGACCGCGTCACTCGTCCGCGGCATGATTGCCGCCGTGAAGATCCCCGTCACGGCCAAGATGCGCCTCGGGTGGGACGACGACAATCTCACCGCACCCGACCTCGCCTGCGTGCTCGAGGACGTGGGGGTCGCCGCGATCTTCGTCCACGGCCGCACCCGGGCGCAGGGCTTTTCCGGCGCGGTCAATCTTGCCGGCATTCGCAGCGTCGTGGAGGCCGTCAAAAGCATTCCCGTCATCGGTAATGGCGACGTGACGACTCCCGCAGCCGCCCAACACATGTTTGCCGAAACGGGCTGCACCGGGGTGAGCATCGGCCGCGGCGCATTCTACGATCCTTGGATTTTCCGGCGCACCGAACATCTGTTGCGGACCGGCGAACTCTTGCCCGAGGCGACGTTTGCCGAGCGGATCCGGGTGCTGCGACGCCATTTCGAACGTTACATCGAGTTTTACGGCGAAGACCATGGAGCGCGGCTTTTTCGCAAAGTCGCCCCATGGTATGCGAAGCGTTTTGGGCCTTCAAAACTGTTCAAGCAGCGCATTGTTTCCATCACCTCGCGGGCGGATTTTGAGGCCGCGCTCGCCGAATACATCACGTGGCGTGCGCCCTTCTGCGACGAACACGGCGAGTCGCTGCCGAAGTATTCTCCCGCGCCGATGGTCGCGTCTTTCATGCGTGACCCCGCCGATGCCGCCGTCTTCGCCCGCGAGTCGATCCCCGTGCCGAAGGGCCCGGTTGACACGTGGTGAGACGCGCCGCGCCCGGCCACTCGGCGCATCTCTGACAGCGCGGGATTGCGCGCTACCCCGCGCGGCGTCATCGATTTTCCCATGCCGACCGTCAGTCATTTCTGGGAACTCATTCTCGGCACGATCATCGCATTGATTCCCTTAATCAATCCGCTGGCCTCCGCACCGACGTTCCTCGCGATCACCGAGGGCGACACCCGCGCACGCCGCTTGCAGCAACTCCGCATGGCGTGCGTTTACATGGTCGCGATTCTCGTGAGTTTCCTGATCGGCGGCACGTTTATCATGGGGTTTTTCGGCATCTCGATCCCGGGCCTGCGGATCGCAGGCGGGTTGCTCGTCGCCGGCATCGGCTCGACTATGCTGATGGCGGCGCCCCGCGAAGTCTTCACCGACGATGCCGCCCAACAGGCCGCGCGGGCGAAGCGCGATGTCTCGTTCTCCCCACTCGCGATGCCGATGCTCAGCGGCCCGGGCGCGATCGCCGTCACCATCGGCTTTACCTCGCTCGCGACGGGTTGGCTCGACTACGTCGCGATCATCCTCGGTATTCTAATCGTGGCGGCGATCACCTACTACACCCTTCGGCTTTCCGAACGCGTCGTGGTGGTGATCGGGACCAACGGCATGAACGCGCTCTCAAAAGTCATGGGCTTTTTGATTCTATGCATCGGCATCCAGTTCGTCGTGAACGGAGTCGTGGGCATCGCGACCGACCCGATCTTACTCCGGGGCATCCGAGACGCCCTGCAGCCCCGTTGAGCGCCCGCCGCTTGTAGTCCGAATCAGTATCGCTTGGAAAATTTCGCTCCGGAGCGATCCACGAAATTCAGGATCCGATTCTCGGCATCGATACCTTCGAACGAAATCGCCAAGCCTTCATCAAGCCTCTGCCCCACCCGCATGAGCCGCCCGTTAATCAACGCACGCGGAGGTGGGCCCTCATATATTTCGGTGACTTTCGCGTCGGTCACCAGGTGGCGAAAAGCCGCCCTCGCCTCTTTGCTGGCTTAAATCTCGGTCACCACGCTCACTCCCGGCGCAATCGCGGCCGATGCAGAAAAACGGCTCAAGGCCGGGGCACGGCGGCCGACCCACTCTCCCGGCAGGGGCGGGCCCAACGCCCACGAGCCGGAGCGATCGCGGCCAGCGTTTCCGTCGCCGTCGGGCCGGCGGGCGAAGGACGCTCCGGTCCGGCGACCTGAGCCGCTCGCGGGCGGACTTTGATCACAGGAACTGCTGCTTCGGAATCGACCATCAGAGCTGCCGGCGGCGTTGGCTCACCGGGACTGGCAGCAGCCGCAGCTGGAGCCGAAGCTACCGGGTTCATCTCAGACTCGGCTGCAAGCGTGGGCTTAAGTCTTGAGCGCGGCGGGTCTCCCGCGGGGCTCGATGCATTGGGGGCAAACGCCACCGGCGGCACCACGGCGCCATCGGCCGCAGCTGCCGGAAAACGCGGCTTTAGTTTTAGCGGGGGCGTCTTCTCACTCATGGCCGTGATCGATCCGAATTCCTCGCCACACGAAACCAAAAAGATTCCCTCGCGGTCCAATTGGGCCTGAACCACGTTGGGTGTCCGCTGAAACTACCATGATCCGTCCCCTATCGCTCCTGTTCGCCTTCATTTGCCTCCAACTGACCGCCGGTTGCCTGAGTTCGCGCAAAAATCCGAAGCCCAAGGAAAACCAAGCTATCGCCGCCGAGCTCGAAGAGAGCTTCCGCCAACGCTGGATAGAAAAGCGGGCCGGAGAATTGACCGCCAAAGGCGTCGCGGCCGACCTCGCCCGCACGCAGGCGTTTGAAGAATTTAAGGTGAAGTTCAACTTCCCCGAGCCCAAGAAAAAATGAGGCACGGAGGCGTGCGCCCGGCTTTTTCCAGACAGGTCCGCTCGATTCGGGGCCGGGCCAAGGTCGGATGAAGTCGGCCCCGAGTCCCGCCGAGGCCACGCGCGGTGCACTGGCCGCTGCGGTGGGTTATCTCGCTTGGGGTCTGGTGCCGCTCTATTGGCATCAACTGGCTTCGGTCCCCGCGACCGAGTTGGTCGCACACCGGCTGGTCTGGTCACTGGTCTTCGTCGCGGCTGCGCTGTGGTGGCGAGGCGGGTTCGGCGAAGTCCGGGCGGCACTCGTTCCCGGCCGAAGTCTGGCGATCAACCTGTTGAGCAGCCTGCTGCTCACCGGGAATTGGTTGGTCTACGTCTGGGGTGTAAACCACGGCCATGTCATCGAATGCAGCCTGGGTTATTTCCTCGTGCCGCTGCTCAACGTCGCTCTCGGCCGTTGGGTGCTGCATGAGCAACTGCGGCCGGCCCAAGTTATCGCAATCGGCTTGGCCGTTCTCGGAGTCGCCATCCAAGTCTGGCAGGTCGGCCACCTCCCGTGGATCGCGCTGGCGCTCGCCCTCACCTTCGGCGGCTACGGGTTGCTGCGCAAACGCTCCCCGCTCGGCCCGCTCATCGGCTTGGCCGTCGAGACCACGTTGCTCGCGCCGGCCGCCGCCGCGTTTCTAGTGTGGCACGAATTCAAAAACGGCGGCGCCCTCGGCCATGCGAGCATCGCCGTTCAAGCCCTTGTGCTCAGCACCGGCGTGGTGACGGCGATCCCTCTGTTGCTCTTTGCCTTTGGCGCGCGCCGCATCCGTCTGACCACCTTGGGCCTGCTCCAATACATAGCGCCTACCGTGCAATTCATTTTAGGCCTTGCGGTCTTCCATGAGCCGTTCGCCCGCGACCGGTTGCTGGCATTTGCGGTCATCTGGGCCGGTCTGGTGCTTTACACCGTAGATAATCTCCGCGCCCAACGCGCCAGAGCAGGCTCGACGCCTCTTCTGCGATAAATTCAACTCCGATCACTCCCATGAAAAACCTCCACCGCCTGCTGTCTTCGTTGCTCTGCGCTGCACTCCTTCCTTTCGCCGCCGCCCAAACGGCTCTCGCCCCAGCCACAACTCCGACCAAAGCCGACCCATCGGCCGCGATCGAGAAAAAGGACACCACCGGTGCTTTTCGCAAAGCCCACGAATCGTTCTTGGCCCGAGGCAAAGCCGGCCCGGTCGGCGTGCTCTTCATCGGCGATTCCATCACGGCCGGTTGGACCAAAGCGCCGCACATCTGGGAGCACTACTACGGGAAATTCCAACCGGCCAATTTCGGGATCGGCGGCGACCGCACGCAGCACGTCATTTGGCGGATCGAAAACGGCGAGCTCGAAGGGCTCAGACCCAAGGTTACCGTCCTGATGATCGGCACCAACAATTCCGCCAACGACACCGCCGCGGAAATCACCGCCGCCAACACCAAAATCATCGGCCTGATCCGCGCCAAAATGCCCGCGACCAAGGTTCTCCTGCTCGCCATCTTTCCCCGTGGTGCCCGGAAAGATGCCGATGGCAACCTGACCGCAGTCGCCGTCGCGGATGCACAGAATCGCACGGCGGTGATCAACGCCGTCAACGCCGATCTCGCCAAGCTCGACGACGGCGTGAACGTGCGCTTCCTCGATATCGCCAAAGTATTCTACGGACAAGACGGCAAGATTCCCCACGCCATTATGCCCGACCAGCTACACCCCAACGCCGCCGGTTACCAGCTCTGGGCCGACGCGATGAAACCGTTGCTCGCTGAAATGCTCAAGTGAACCCCAGCTTCCGGCCGAGCGAACCCGCCGCTCAATCGGGCTTGATTTCCAAGAGCTCGACCACGAACACCAACGTGGCATTGCGACCGATCTTCGGCTGCTGACCGCGGGTGCCGTAAGCCAGCTCGGGCGGGATGATCACGGTGCGTTTCTCACCTACGCGCATCAGTTGCAGAATCTGGTCCCAGCCTTGGATGACCTGATCGCGCCCCACGCGAAAAATAAACGGTTTTTCCTTGTCCAAGTTCTCATCGAACGTGACCCCGGATAGCAGCTTGCCGGTGTAAAGCACCGCCACGTTGTTGCCGGGCTTCGGACTCGCCCCGCTGCCAGCCTGCAAAATCACGTAGCGAATCCCCGTGTTGGTCTTCTTCGCCTCGGGCCAAGTCTTCTCCACGTAGACGAGATCCTCGGCGGGAATCTTCTCGCGCTGCGCCAGCAGCGCCGGGGTGACGAAAAACAAAGTCGCAGTCGCAAGGATCCAAGAGTGGAGGAAACGGCAGTTCATTCCCGGAAGGTTGTAACGTCGCCGCGGTCGTTGACACGGAAATTTTTAGGCCCGCAGGCCGGATGCGCCGCGATGAGCCCCATCGCTCGGTCCAGCAAGGTCCGCCCCGGCTCCATCCGGTGCCACGTCGAAGCGCCCGAGGGATGAGGCAAAGGAATGCAGTCCGCCGCGTGCCCGCGATAAGTGATCGGGAAAACCTGTCCGATGCTTTCCACGAGCGGTCGCTCGCCGAGAAATTGCGCGATCGCGAGCTTCCCCACCGGCACCACCAACTCGGGTCGGAGCAACTCGAACTCCCGCTCCAACCAATCGGCGCACCGGGCGATCTCGTCGGGTGCCGGCACCTGGTCGCCGCCCTCCGGACGCTTACCCGGGAAACAGCGGCAAACCGCCGCAAAGTAAACGCGATCGCGAACCTGCTCCTCCGACCAACCCGGAGCACCGGCAAACCATTTGAAAAGCGTCTTCCCCGCAGTCCATGCAAACGGCCGGCCCAACTTGGGCTCTTTGTCGCCCGGCGCTTGCCCGACGAGCAACACCCGGCCCGCCACGGCGCGGCCCACGACGCTCGGCCGCTGCATTCGCGGACAGCGGACACACGCCCGCAGAGCAGCGAGATGGACTTCAATGGCGGCAATCGAGGGCATGAAAAAGGGGCGGACTCAACGTCCGCCCCCCAACCTATCGTCGTAAAGCAAAACCTCAGCGCGACCCGCGTCCGCCGCCTCCGGATGCCCCGCCGCCACTGGCACCGAAGCGGTTCCATCCGCCCTCGGACGACCGGGGCTGGCCACCACCCTCACCGCGTCCGCCGCCTTGGCCACGACCGCCTTGGCCTTGGCCGCGACCGCCGCCACCACCTTGGGCGTGACGCGGGCCGCCGCTGCCGTAGCCACCGCCACGCTGACCGCCGCCGCGAAAGCCGCGCTGCTGCGTGGGCTGCTCAGGACGAGCGATGATCGGAGCGTAAACGAAACCTTCGAGCTTCAGCTCGGGAATCTTGGCCCCGATGAAGCGCTGAATGTCACGGATATCGGCCGCATTTTCCGGCGTGACCAATGTGATCGCGTCGCCCACCGCCTGCGCCCGGCCGGTGCGACCGATACGATGGACATAATCCTCGGGCTTCTCCGGCACATCGTAATTGATGACGTGCGAAACCCCGGCGACGTCGATGCCGCGGGCGGCAATATCCGTGGCGACCATCACTTCATACTTGCCGGACTTGAAGCCTTCGAGGGCTTCGATGCGCTGGTTCTGCGACCGATTGGCGTGCAACACCGCGACCGCGTGATTGCCGGCCTTGAGACGACGGGCG
The DNA here is from genome assembly GCA_945869845.1 of Opitutus sp. GAS368. Taxonomy (GTDB): domain Bacteria; phylum Verrucomicrobiota; class Verrucomicrobiia; order Opitutales; family Opitutaceae; genus Tous-C4FEB. Next base: position 37,079 of record CAMBRG010000012.1, read on the forward strand.
ATCTTATCGGCACCGTGTTTCGTGCGGGAAAACACGATCACGCTGTCGAACTCGGTTTTGGCGAGCAACGCCTCGAGCAGATCAAATTTCTGATCATGCGCGACCGGGTAGAGTGCGTGATTGACCGATTCATTGACCGAACGAGCCACGCCGATCTCGACTTTGGCGGGATTGCGAAGCGCGAACGACGCGACGGCCGCGATCTCCGGCGGCACCGTAGCAGAGAAAAACAACGTCTGCCGCTCCCGCGGACACCGGGCGATAATGTCTTTGACGGTCGGCAAGAAACCCATGTCCAGCATCCGATCGACCTCGTCGAGAATGAGAATGTTGATGTCGCGGAGACTGATCTCGCCGGTCTTGAGATAGTCCACAAGCCGGCCCGGCGTCGCGACGATGATATCGACGCCGCGCTTCAATTCGGAGCGCTGGGCGCCGTAACCCACGCCACCAAACACCGCGACCGTGCGGATATCGGTAAAGCGGGCAAAATTGCGGAAAGACGTCTCGACCTGGGCCGCGAGTTCACGGGTAGGTTCGAGGACGAGGACGCGGGTCCGACCGTGGGCGCCGAGGCGCGTGAGCACAGGGAGAGCAAAGGCCGCCGTTTTACCGGTGCCGGTCTGAGCCGAAGCGATCAGGTCGCCGCCGCCGAGGACAACGGGGATGGCGCGAAGTTGGATAGGAGTCGGATCGGTGTAACCGGCGGCTTCGACACCGCGCAGGACCGACTCGGAGAGATTAAGAGCCTTAAAAGCCATGAGAGAGAATAATTCTGGCAAACTGCGCCAGGAACAGGAGCGCAGGCAGAGTCATTATTCACTCGCTGACGCTCGACGGCTCGTGAGCCGTAAAGAAATGAAAAAGACGGAGCACCCGGAGGCGCTCCGTCTCGAATTAATAATCGATCCTTAACGGATCGCGTTACGATTAGTAACGGCGCTCGCCACGGTCGCCGCCGCCGCCGCGATCGCCGCGGTAACCGCCGCCACCGCCGCCGCCGCCGAAACCACGACCGCCGCCGCCGCCGCCGAAACCACGACCGCCGCCGCCGCCGCCGAAGCCGCGACCGCCGCCCTCTTCTTTTGGACGGGCTTCATTGACGGTGAGCTGACGACCGCCGAGATCGAGACCGTTCATCTTCTCGGTGGCGAGCTTCGCCTCTTCTGGGGTGCCCATGGTGACGAATGCGAAACCGCGTGGGCGGCCGGTCATCTTGTCCATGGCGACGTAAAGGTCGGTCACGGTACCGAATTGGCTGAAAGCCGAGCGGAGCTCGTCTTCGGTGGTCTTGAACGACAGATTTCCAACGTATAGTTTGGAGTTACTCATGATGATGTTGCGTAGTTCCATCGCTCGCTGCCAGTCCGTTCCCACTGTGGGTTTCGAAATCATCACTTGAGCAACTTAGCTCAGCCTACGACTCACCAGATCCTGTCACCAAAACGCTTTCACTAACGACTGAGACGCCAGAAAGGCCGAGACGGCAAAGATAGCAAGGACAATTTCAATCCGTCGCCCGACGGCAAAACCTCGGCCAAGACCGGGGTTGCGCGCGCTCGCACGGCGCTAGATGGAGTATTTAGCCCGAATCTCAGCCGGAATGTCCGTCGCCCGGCCTGTTGCCAAAGTGACCAACACATAATCGCAATGTCCGTCGCAGATCCGCTTTCCTGTCGGCAGCTTTTCGATCTCGAACGCCACCCGGCAGCCCATTGCGGTGAAGCTCTCGATCCAAGTCCGCACCACCATCCGGTCACCCCAACCCAAAGGCCGACGGTATTGAATCGCCGCAGCCGACATAAACCAGCCCAGCCCTTGCACCGAGAACGCCTGCATCGACATGCCATAGCACCGCTCCATTTGGTCGAATCGCGCGGCCAATACATAATCAAGGTAACGCGTCGAATGAACGTGTTGATAGAGATCAATGTCGTCAGGCCGGACCAAAAGCTCGGTCTCAAATTTGGAGAATACGTCCATAGTAATGATGCCGGCTTCCCACGCCGGCCCGCCGACCAAACAACGACCGGCGCCCGGGGGCTACCCAAAAAAACGATCCTGCAGGCGGCGGTCGCGCTTGGTCGGGCGTCCAGCGCCGGGGGCGCGCGCGTTCGCTTGCTGGGCCCGTTGTGCTCGCGCTTGGTCAAATTTCTCCGGCGGGGTCAGATCGACGTAAAACTCCGGCAGCCGCACGGCGCCCACGCGACTCGCCGGCGCGGCGACGACCCGAAGCGTGCGCTGCATCACGCCTTGGCGCACGGTCACAATTTCACCCGCACGCACCGTCCGCGCCGGCTTGGCGACCAATTCGCCGACGGAGACTTTGCCTTCACGGCAGGCCGCCGTAGCGAGGGGCCGGGTCTTAAAAATACGAACCGCCCAGAGCCACTTGTCGACTCGGGCGGTGTTTGCTTCGTCAGCCTCCATCGTTAAACGGACGATTTAAGCGTCGGTCGGGGCGCGGCGTCACCCTTTTTGCGCGCGCAGAGTCGAAGAGATCCAATCTTTCAAAATATCCTTCTCAAAACGAAGCGGGTCTTGTCGGTCCAGCGTGAGGCGCATGTCGAAGGCTAGATCGCGAATATCCTCAGCCCCCTCTTTGACCGTCTTGCCCGTGGCGTCCGTGACCTTGAAAGAAAACTTAAATCGTGGCGCGTAGATGGACTTTACGATCCGCACGTCGGAAAATTGCGGGCCGCGCCAAGGCTCGTAGTCACCAGCCAGATCGATGTCCGCGAATGTGACGACCAACTTCTGACCGGCAGGCAGGGCTTTCTCAGCCCGGTCCACGATGAAGGACCTGATTTCATCGAGAATACCATCGCGACCTTTATCCGTGCCGAAGTCGCCGTCCTTCACGTCAGTGAAGGTCTCAGGTTTTTCAAAAATCACTTCGGTGCGGGCGGAGGCCTTGGCCGTCTCGACGGCGCTGAGCGCCAGAGGAGCCGCCAATCCGAGCAAAACCAGGGTGAGGCAGGGGAATGTTTTCATGGGGAACTGCGACCCACCTTAACTGGAAAGAGTTCCATTGCGAGCCGGTCGGCGAAAAATTCTGCGGGGCCCTATCTCAGCGCCGGCCGTGCACTTCGCCGTTGCACCTGCTCTCCACCCGACTTTCGTGGCTACTCTATGAGAAATTACTCCACCCTGCTTCTCGTGTTCGCCGGTCTTACGTTCAACGCCGCCGCCGCGCTCCCAGCCGCCAAAGTCATTTCGGAACCCGACCGCATCCGCGTCGAACTGGGAGGCCAGCTTTTCTCCGAATACATCTTCTCCGGCGCGCCTCGCCCCTACTTCTATCCCGTGCTCGCGGCCGACGGCACGCGGCTCAACCGCGACTTTCCGATGAAAAAGGACACCGCGGGCGAGGCCACCGATCACCCGCATCACCGCTCGCTTTGGTTCACCCATGGCGCCGTCAACGACGTCGATTTTTGGACCGAGGGTCCGACCAAAGGAACGATCGTGAGCGAGTCGGTGACCGCCGCCGCCGTCGGCCCCACTGCCACGATCAAGGCACGCAATCGTTGGGTCGCACCCAGCGGAGTGATCGCCTGCACCGACGAAACCACCGTTTATCTCAGCGCCGTGCCGGCCGGTCGCCAGATCGATTACGAAGTCACCCTGTGCGCCCCCGCCGACAAACCCGTTGTCCTTGGTGACACCAAGGAGGGATCGATGGCCTTCCGCGTCGCCCAGTGGCTGACTCCGCCTCACACCCACGCGAAAAAGAAAGTCGATGGCGCCGGCCGCATCGTCAACGACGCCGGCGTAACCGACGGCGCGGCTTGGGGCAAACGTTCGGCTTGGGTCAGCTACTCCGCGCCAAAGAACGGCACCACCTACGGCATCGCGATGCTCGACCATCCGAAGAATCCCCGTCACCCGACGTGGTGGCACGTCCGCGACTACGGCCTCTTCGCCGCCAATCCGTTCGGTCAACACGACTTCGAGCCTGCCCAAAAGAACAACCCCAAGGCCGGGGAGCTCGTCATCCCGGCCGGCGGAAGGGTCACGTTCCGTTGGCGCCTGCTCTTTCATACCGGCGACGAAAAATCCGCCCGCCTCGCCGAGCAGTTCGCCGCCTACGCCCAGACTCCGTAACGCCCCCATCGGCCTCGCTCCGGCTTTCCGGGGTCCCGCGATTTAGGTGCCGTAAAGCCGGTCGCCGAAATCGCCCAAGCCGGGCAGGATGTATTTCTTCGCGTTGAGCGCGCGATCCAGCGCGGCCACATGGATCACCGTGCCGGGGTGATGCCTTTCAACCTCGGCCACGCCCTCGGGGGCCGCGACGATACAAACCAGCTGCGGACTCACCGCGCCGTGCTGTTTCGCCACCGTGATCGCCTGCGACGCGCTCCCTCCTGTCGCCAACATCGGGTCGACCAAAAACACCCGCCGGCCCGCGAGCGGCGGCAGCTTGCAGTAGTAATTTCGCGCCACCGCCGTCTCGTGGTTCCGCTCCAACCCGAGATAGCCGACACTCACGTCGGGAAAAGTGTCTAAAAACGGCTGCACCATGCCCAGTCCCGCGCGCAAAATCGGCACCACTACCAAGGGCTGATGCGTGAGCACACGCCCGGTCATCGGCTCAAGCGGGGTCTGAATCGGTTTATCTTCGGTCGGCAAATCCTCCGTCGCTTCAATCGCGAGCAGGAGGCTCAACTGATAGCAGAGCGTGCGAAACGTCGCAGGCTTCGTCGTTACGTCCCGCAAATGGGTCATGATATGGGCGGCGAGCGGGTGGGCGATGATGTGCAGCGGCATGATAAAAAATTCAGCTCCCCACGTTCCCTTATCTTGTCACAGCAAATCCCTTTCCACCTTCCGCTCGAGGAAGCGCTCAAATTCCTTTCTCAGCTCCTTCGCTTTGCCCCGCAGCCCCGGCATGAGCGCGAGCCAGTTGTAGACCTCCTCCCGCAGGTGTTTCGGCATGACCGGCTCCGTCACGCGCACCCGATCAAGCGCGCGCACGCAGTGCACCGCGATCTCATCACACATCTTCTGGGCGTCGGCCGTGCTGTGCTGACCGGCGAGCCGGATGACTTCATCCATCCGACGATGCCGGCGCTTCAAAATCGTTTTGTAGGCCAGCAGGCTCGGCACGACCACGTTCACGGTGCGCGGATAAAAACTCGCCATCAGGTTCCACGGATCGTTCCCGTCGCCCGCTTTTCGCAGATCGCTGCGCAGGATCACGCACGGAATATCCGCAAACTTCGCGAACATGAACTCCACCACGGTGCCGCTATCCAACTCTGTTCCGTCGAAATTAAACAGCGCCAGATCACACGCCACCAGCGCCTTGATGTCCTGATCCCGCACCGCCCGCGCCGTGGTCCCGCGCGGCTCGAAATCCTGCGGCAATTCGCAGAGGTAACGTCCTTGCGATTTCTCGTAAATCGCCTCCGCCAGATACGCATTTCCGATCAGATGCTTCAACGTGAAGAGCTCGCTGGCGAAATAGACGGTGGAGCTGCGCGGTTTTTTCTTCATCGCGTGGACGTGCCTGAGGAAGTGGCCGTTGCCCCCACCCCACAACGCTTTTTATCCGCTCCCGACGACGCCCGTTGGACCGCCCGCTTTCAAGGCCGCAACGTCACCGTATGCTCCGTCTTCCCCGGCAACAACGGCGTCGCGTCGCCGCGCACCCAAGCGGCGTGACCCGCTCGGAAAAACGGCGACAACGGATGTCCGCTCTGCCCGCCCGGCATGTGGAAAATCCCCTCGGCTTCACGCCCCGGCGACACCACGAGCCGTTCACTCGCGCCGTAATTCGGCCGCTGGAATCGCGGCATGTCGCGGTCCCCCGGCAACTCATCGGCCGTCATCCGCAACCAAGCCGTCAGCCTGTTCGGCACCCACGCCGGCAACGTTTGCACCAACGGATGCTCGATCCGCGCCACGTTTTTCCGACCCCACGTCGCCTGCGCGAACGAGGTCCCGCTCTGCTCCAACCCCCCGACCACATCGTCCGCCGCCGCGACCAGCAACTCCTCCCAACTGGACTCCCGCGGGCTCAACAGATGCAGCGGCTTCTGCTCCAACAACGCCCAGAGCGGCTCTTCATACGGCAACCGCCCCCAGTTAAATTTTCGGTCAGCCGCGACGCACGAGGCGAAGATCGGATCGAGCACCCGCTTCGCCACCGCATCCCGCCACGCTCGCACCGACCGATAGCCCACATCGTCGGTGGTCGCCCGGGCCGCTCCGCTTTCGACGCGCGCGCGCAGTTCCACCCGGTCCGGCTTCCCCGCGACGACTTCCGGCGAGAGCACCCGCAACAACAACTCCCGCCAACGGCCCAACGCCAACGCCCGGTCATCCAGCTGCAGCGCCAACAGATCCTTCGGCTCCGCCCGCTCCAGGCCCGCGAGCGCGTCCCGAATCTGCGCCGCTCGCATCGGAAAATCGTGCCCGCCGTCACCCAACTTCGCCGCCGCCGCCCCCCCTAACATCCGGTGGTTGGCGCTCCATAAACGCCCGCCCGCCGGCGCGCGCACCACCGGCACTTCGTCCGGCGTCAACAGGCCGTCCCAACGACGGTCGCCAAACGTCCACCGGACCGGAAACCGTCCGTCGACGCCGACGCGTTTCGGCACCCGTCCCGCGAGCGTCCAGGCAATCTCACCCGCGGAATCCACGATCAAAACATTGAGCGGCGTCACCCCCGAGCGCTGCGCCACTGCCACCGCCGCCGCCGTGTTCGCCGCCGTCTCGAAGCCGAAAAACCCAAAATTAATCGCCTCCGGTTCATGCGCGATCCAGCGCTGCGCGATCGGCCGGTCTTTTTCATCGGCGCCCACAATCGGTCCCCAAACCGTCCAGCGATATTCCATCACCACCGGTTCCCCACCCTTCACGAGAATCGTCTCGGGCCGCAGCTCGATCTGCGCCAGCGCTTCACGTCCCGGCACCCGGTAGAGCTCAGGTGAGATTCCCGTCTGCACGACCACCAGATCGCTGGTATCGATCTGCGCCGCCGTCACACCCCAGGCGACGCGGCCATTGCTTCCGACGATCACGCTCGGGGTTCCCGGCAACGTCGCCCCGACGACCCGTCGTTGGGTGCCCGCATCCATCCAGACCAAAGCCGCGCGATACCACGTATTCGGCAATCCCAGCCGCAGGTGCATGTCATTCGCCAGCATCGCGACTCCGCTCGCCGTGTGGGCGCCCGCCAACGCAAACGCATTCGAGCCCGGCAACTCGCGCTCGCTGTCGCTTGGCGTAAGCCCCGAGACCTTGACCGGCGCCGCCGCGCCCGCCCGTCGCAGGTTGATCGCTTGCGCCGGGGGGATTTTCGCCAACGGGGCGGTGCTCCCATCCAGCGCCGCGTCGCGCGGTCCAATCAGCGGGACGAAAAAAGCCAGCGCCTCAGCCCCCAGCGTCTCCCGCAGCGTGCCCAACATCCGCTCGTAGCCAACCGGGTCCGGCTGCATATCGAGCGTGATCGCATAACTCACCAACCCGCAGTCCTCCGCGCGCCATGGCTGGGGACTCACGCGCAACGCCAAGTATTCAAACGGTTTTTCGCTCAGCGCCGCCACGCCTGCATTCACGCCCGCCGTGTAGGCCTCGACGATGGCCCGCTCTTCCGCCGTCGCCCGCGCCACGGCCCCTCTCGCCAACGCGCGAAACCCATGCATCCGGGCCGCTTTGTCCAAGCCCAAAGCTCCCGCACCGACCACTTCGGCCAACTCGCCCGCCGCTTTTCGCCGCATCAAATCCATCTGAAAAAAACGCTCTTGCGCGTGGACCCAACCGAGCGCCCGCGCGACGTCCGCCCGGTTCGCACCCGTGATCGTCGGCACGCCCAACCCATCGCGCTCGATCGTGACCCCCGCAGTCAGTCCCGCCACGGTCGCCGGTCCGTCGAGTTGCGGCAGGCTCGCCTGCATCCGCAGGTAAAACCAGCCACCGGCAACCGCGCCCAGCCCGCCGACGACCGCCAACATCCACCCGCCGATTTTCAAACTCTTAACGATTAGAGACGTCATGGTCCGCGATGTCTTCAAAGCGTGGAGTGCTCTCGAATCTTGGCCACGAGCACCGGCACGGGCTCCGCGATATCGAGCGTCAAAGCGTCCGTCGGCGACTCCAAGGCCAGCAGTTGCGAGTCGAGCATCTCAGGCTTCATAAAATGTCCTTCCCGGCCCGCGATTCGCTGCCGGATCAATTCAGGCGCCCCATGCAAATGCACCAGCTTCACACCCCGAGAGTGCTCAAGCACAAATTTCCGATACGATTCCTTTAACGCCGAGCACGTCACGATGCCGCTCTCACCGCGCGCCAAGGTCGCCGTGATGTGCACCCGGATCGACGCCAGCCAAGGATCACGGTCCGAGTCTTGCAGCGGCTTGCCCGCCGCCATTTTGGCGATGTTGGACGGCGGGTGAAAGTCGTCCGCGTCCCGAAAACCCCAGCCGATCGAGTCCGCGAGCGCCTGGCCCACCGTCGTCTTGCCCGTGCCCGCCACCCCCATGATCAACACGATCAACGGCGGCCGCAGCTCCCAACTCTTGGCCGCGACCGGGTCCCGGCCTTCGTCAAAATCGATGAAATCAAACATCGTCTCGATCACCTTGCCCGGAAATCC
>CAMBRG010000013.1 GCA_945869845.1 Opitutus sp. GAS368
GACCGCGTCGTCTTCCTCGGCGACACCCTCGTCGAGCGCGAGCAATCCTACGGCTGGATCGAGCTCATGCTCACCGTCCGCGCCGCCGATCGCAGCGTCACCTTCCGCAATCTCGGCTGGAGCGCCGATACCCCCACCGGCACCTCCCGCACCGGCCTCAGCCTCCTGCAAGCCGGCCGCGAGCCCACCGACGAGGGCTGGACCCAACTCCAACAACAGATCACCGACGCCAAACCCACCGTCATCTTCGTCGGCTACGGCATGGCCAACTCCTTCGACGGCCCTGCCGGTGAACAAAAATTCGCCGCCGACTATTCCCGTCTCCTCGACACTCTCGCCAAGCTCGCCCCCACCGCGCGCCTCGTCCTCCTGAGCCCGGCACGTCACGAATCGCAATCCCTCGGCGCCGCCGCCACCGATCCCGCCGCGCACAACACCGCCCTCGCCCGCGTCTCCGCCGCGATTCGCGACATCGCCGCCGCCCGCGGCCTGCCGTTTTTCTCCCTCTTCGACGCGCTTGCCGCGCCCATGGCCGCCGCCACCGCGCCCGCCGCCAAGCTCACCGATAACGGCATCCACCTCAACGCCGCCGGCTACCGCGCCGCCGCCTTTGCCCTCGAGGATTTTCTCTTCGGCTCCGAAAAATCCGCCGGCCCCGCCGCCGCGTGGCGCACCAGCCCCGCCGCCGAGCCGCTCCGCCGGGCCATTTTCCTCAAAAACGAGTGGTTCTTCCACCGCTCCCGCCCCGCCAACATGGCTTACATTTTCGGCTTCCGAAAAAAGGAACAGGGCCAGAACGCCGTCGAGGTCCTCAAGTTCGACGCCTTCATCGCCGCCGAGGAAGCCCGCATCGCCCGTTTGCGCTCCCTCGACCCCGCCGCGGTCACCGCCACGCCGGAAATCCCCGCCCGCGTCGGTAACCTCGTCGCGAAATTCATCCCCCAGCCCACGCCGAAGTTCACCGTCGACGACGCCCTCGAGGTCACGCTCTGGGCCGAAAATCCTCTGCTCAATAAACCGCTCCACATGAGTTTCGACCCCTCGGGCCGCCTCTGGGTCGCCAGCTCCGAGGTCTATCCCCAGATCGAGCCCGGCCAGGCCGCCTCCGATAAAATCATCATCCTCGAAGACACCACCGGCGCCGGCCGCGCCGACAAAGCCACCGTCTTCGCCGACGGCCTGCTCATTCCCACCGGCGTCGCGCCCGGCGATGGCGGCGCCTACGTCGCCCAGAGCACCGAGCTCCTCCACCTCCGCGACACCGATGGCGACGGCAAAGCCGATCAGCGCCGCGTCGTCCTCAGTGGTTTCGGCACCGAGGACACCCACCACAATATCCACAGCCCGCGCTGGGGACCCGACGGCCGCCTCTATTTTACCCAATCGGTTTACACCCGCACCCACACCGAGACGCCCAACGGCGTCGTCCGCCTAGCCGCCGGCGGCATCTTCCGTTTCGATCCGCGCGACCAACAGCTTTCCATCCTTTACCGCGGCTGGGTCAACGCCTGGGGCCACCAATTCGATTCCTTCGGCGAATCGTTCGTCACCGACGGCGCCGGCGGCGCCGGTATCAGTTGGGGCGTCCCCGGCGCGACCTACCGCACCCTCGCCCCCGCGCGGCGCGAACTCCAAAGCGTCAGCCCCGGCAGCTATCCTAAATTCTCCGGCATCGAAATCATCCGCAGCGCCCATTTTCCCGCCGATTGGCAGGGCGACTTCATCACCGCCGATTTCCGCGCCCACCGCGTCGTGCGCTTCAAAGCCTCCGACCAAGGCTCCGCCTACGTCACCCGCGAATTGCCCGACCTCCTTCGCTCCACCGATTCCAGCTTCCGCCCCCTCGACGCCAAGCTCGGACCCGACGGCGCCCTCTACCTCGCCGATTGGAGCAACCCGATCATCCAGCACGGCGAGGTCGATTTCCGCGACGTCCGCCGCGACAAAACCCACGGCCGCATCTGGCGCATCACCGCCAAAGGCCGCGCCCTGCTTCCCCGTCGCGATTTCGAGAAACTCGAAAACACCGCGCTCCTCGACGCTCTGCTTTCGCCCAACAGCTATGATCAAGCCCAAGCCCAACGCGTGCTCGTCGAGCGCGGTGCCGCCCGCGTTTCTGCCGATCTCGCCGCTTGGACCGCCCGCCAGACCGAGCCCCTCGCCCGCTTCCACGCACTCTGGGCGCACGAAGCGCTCAACCTCCCCTCGCCCGCCCTCCTCGCCGAACAACTCGCCGCCACCGATCCCAGCCGCCGCGCCGCCGCCATCCGCGCGCTCCCCGTCGCCGACTCCCTCGCGCCGCTCACCCAACTCGTCGTCGACGACAATCCCCGCGTGCGCCTCGCCGCCGTCCGCGCCCTCGGCCGCCTCGGCACCGCCCGCGCCGCCGAACTCGCCCTCTCCGTGCTCGACCGCCCGATGGACCCGTTTCTCGACTACGGCCTCTGGCTCACTCTCAACGAACTCGCCGCCCCGTGGCTCGCCGCCGTCCGCGACGGCTCGTGGCCCATCGCCGGTCGCGAAGCCCAGCTCGCCTTCGGCCTCAAAGCCGTCGAGCCCGCCCTCGCCGGCGAGATCCTTGCGCAACTCCTCTCGACCCGCCCGCTCCCCCGCGATGGCTCCGGCCCGTGGCTTGAGTTGATCGCGACCGCCGGCAGCGCCCGCGAGCAACGCCTGCTCTTCGATGCCTTGCTCGCCGGCACCTTCGACGCCACCGCCGCGCCCCGCGCCCTCGCCGCGCTCGGCGATGCCGCCCGCCTGCGGAAAATTATGCCCGCCGGCGACCTCGCCGCGCTTGCGACCCTCCTCGCCGCACCTGAGACCCGCACCGCCGCGATTCCGCTGGTCGGCGCGTGGAAACTACCGGCCCTCGCCCCGGCCCTGGTCCGCCTCGCGAGCGAACCCACCACGTCCACCGCCGATCGCGCCGCCTCTTTCAACTCCCTCCGCGAACTCGGCGGTGCGCCCGTGATCGCCGAACTCCGCCGCCTCGCCCGTGACGCCGCCACCCCTGCATTACGCCACGAAGCTGTCATCGCCCTCGCCGGCACCGATCTTTCAAGCGCCCTGCCCGATATCATGACCGTCCTCGCCGCCACGACCGCCGAAGCCGACGCCACCGCCCTTTGGCGCGCTCTGCTCTCCATCCGCAACGCCGGCACCCGCCTCGCCGCCGAGATTCCCAAAAACAAACTCCCGACGGATGTCGCCCGCGCCGGCCTCCGGCCCGCCCGCGAAGGCGGTCAGAATCAAGCCCTCGTCCAGGCCCTCATGAAAGCCGCTGGGCTCACGTTCTCCGATGTCCAACTCACACTCCAAGAGTTGCAAGCTCTCGGCCGCCAAGCCGTCACCAGCGGCGACGCCGCCCTCGGCGAACGCATCTACCGCCGCCCCGAGCTCGCCTGCGTCGCGTGTCACGCCATCGGCGGTGCCGGCTCAAGGATCGGCCCCGACCTCACCAGCATCGGCGCCAGCGCCCCGACCGATTACATTATCGAAGCGCTGCTTTATCCGAACGCCAAAATCAAGGAAGGCTACCACTCCGTCGTACTCACGACCAAAGACGGCCGCGAACTGAGCGGCATGATCGCCCGCGAAACCGGCACCGAAGTCATTTTGCGCGATGCCGCCAACCTAGAGGTTTCCGTCGCCACCCAAAACATCGCCAAACGCACCGCCTCCGGTTCGCTCATGCCCGCCGGCCTCATCGACGGCCTCGTGCCCGAGGAACGGCTCGACCTGATCAAATTCCTGGCCCAACTCGGCCGCCCCGGCCCCTACGACGCGGCCCAAGGCGGCGTCGCCCGCCTCTGGAATCTTTACCTCATCGTCAGCCGCAACCAAGTGCTCGGCGTCGAGCCCGTCATAAGCGGCGATCCCGCGCTGGCCGACTGGATTCCCACGTTCTCGCTCGTGAGCGGCGCCCTGCCCCGCGACCTGATCACCGCGCCGTTTCCCACCTTCGTGAACAACCGGGGCCTGTTTGCGGCCACGCGCTTCGAATCCGCCAAGGGCGGCACCGTTAACTTCACCCTCACCGGCACCGCGACCGCCGCTTGGCTCAACGGCCAACTGATCAAGCCCGGCGCATCATTCACCGCCACCGTCAAACCCGGCGCCAACGTGCTCGTCCTCCAACTCGACGAAAAAAATCTCCCCGCCGAAATCGCCCTCCGCTCCGCCGACGTCACGTTCCTCACGAACTGATCGAACCCGGCGGCCAGCACTCCCGCGCGGTCACAAAAAAGCCCTCAACGCGCGGAGGGCGCTGACCCACTAATCCCAACGTCACATGAGATTTGGACTTTTGTAGGCCGTCCGCTGGCGGACGCACCGGGCGCCTGCCAGCGGGCTACCTACGACGGAAAGTCTAAAAACCAAACGGCGCTGGTATAACCCTTCAATCCGCCGCAGCCCAACCCTCCGAATTAAGTCAGCGGTGTAGACGAAACCACGGGCGTCGGCCTGATCGAAATCCACGAACTACCCTGAGTCAGCCTTCGCCAAGTAGGGCGGGGTCTCCGACCCGCCCCTGCCCGCCGGTGGCGCCCGGCCGCCAGCGGACCATACCCAAAATTGCTTCCTCGCTGTTTTCCGTGGATGGATCGAATGGCCGACATTTTTCTGACCCATTTTTTTGACCAACGCTTGGCCTGAAAAAGCCTGAAAAAGCGCAAAATGTCAGAAAGATAGGTTCATAAAAATGGGTGCCCCCGAGACTGAAATCGCAGCGTAGGGCGGTTGATTTTTAGCCCGCGGGTTCCGAGGTGACACGAGCCGTTCAGGGTGTAGGGCCCGACCTCGCGTCGGGCCGTTCCGTGGGTCGGGCGCCGCAGACGAAACGGCCTCACACTAGGTGAGGCCCTATCATGAAAAAAATCAGTGGCACGGGCCGTTCCGTGTGTCGGGCGCCAAAGAGAGAGCCGGCCTCACACAAGGTGAGGCCCTACCCATCCGGGTCCATCCGTGGTTCAACTCCCGTTTTGAGGATCATCTCTGGGGCGCGATGCGGCGGGCTCGAGGAATTTCACTTGAAGCAATACTCGTCACCTTAACGTCACGCGACTGTCGCTGAATCGTCGCGTAGGCGGGTTGAGATAAATCGAGGATTCCCCGCAATCCCCAGCTCACATGATCAAACGTTATCTTAAACTAGCGCTGGGCCTCAGCGGCCTGGCCGGACTCAACGCGACGGCGCAGATACCCGGCAAGGCCGATGAAAAAATCGCGCTGCCGAGCTTCACGGTGAGCTCAAACCTCGACCGCAGCTACACGGCCAACGATTCGCTGAGCGTGTCGCGGATCAGTGTTTCGCTGTTGGAGACGCCACAATCCGTCGTCGTGATCAATCGCGAGTTGGTCGACGATATCGCGGCGGGGCGGACGTTTGACGCGTTGAAATACGTGGCGGGCGTGACGGCGGGCAATGTGAACTACGCGCAAGATCGCGCGACGTTGCGCGGGTTGGTGGCAACCGACAACTACGTGGACGGCGTCTTGATGTTGTTCGGCGAGACGAACGCCGACCCGGTGCTGATCGAGCGCATCGAGGTGATCAAGGGCCCGGCTCCGATCCTTTTTGCCAACGGTCCGGCGGCCGGGCTGATCAACAAGGTCTCGAAGAGCCCGTTGGCCGAGGCGCGCAACTCGGCGAAGGTGACGGTCGGTTCGTTCGACGCAAACCGCGCCGAGTTCGATCTCACAGGGCCGCTCACGGCGGACAAGAAGCTGCTTTATCGCCTCGTCGCGGTGCGGCAGGACTCCGACGGTTTCTATGATCGCACCTACACGAAGCGTTGGGTGTTTGCGCCGATGCTGACGTATCGTTTCAGCGCGACGAGCGAGGTGACGTTGAAATACGACACGACGGAGACGGCCTTCGGCTCTTACAACGGCCTGCCGCTCGACCGGCTCACGCGGCAGATCATCGCGGTGGATCCGAAAACGAATTACGCGGACCCGACAAATTTCCGCACCGACCGGCTGAGCCGGCTCGCGTTGGCGGGCACGACGCAGATCACGAACTGGCTCGGCGCGCGGCTCGCGTTGACGGGCGTGTGGGTGGGCGTGGATCGCGAAGAGTCGCGCGTAGGCGGCCGGGCGGCGACGGGCGTAACGGGGCAGGCCGCGGAGTTTTTCGGCACGTTGCCGGTGACGGGCGACCGCACGACCCTGCTGCGGAACAGCCAGTATTTCAAACGCGAGTCGATGGGACTCACGTTGCAGAACGACTACGTGGCGCGTTACCGGACCGGGCCGCTGGAGCACACGACGCTGGCCGGTTTGGAGTGGCGGCGCGGGGATTGGAGCCGGCTGGGCACGGCGCTCGCGTATGATTCGATCAATCCGTTTGGCGCGCTGCCGGCGACGATTCCCGCCCGGGGTGCGGTCAATCAGCGGTTCGATGAGGTGAGCGCGGACCGGAAATTCTACGCGTTGCAGGAAGTCGGTTTGATGGAGCGGCGGGTGCTGCTCAGCGGCGGGGTGACGCGGAATTTTAACCGGTTCCGGGCGTTGAACACCCTCGTGGCGACGAACACCCCGACTTACCGCCGGGCGCAGGCGACGACGTGGCAGGGCGGCATCGTCGGCAAAGTCTCCAGCGACGTCTCGCTCTTCGGCGGCTACAACGAGAGTTTTCAACCGAACAACAGTCTCGATACGGCCGGGCGGCAGTTGCCCAATCTTGAAGGGAAGCAGACCGAGATCGGCGTGAAGGCGAAGCTTTGGCAGGATCGCGTGCGGGTAACGGCGGCGTGGTTCGACATCAAGGCGAGCACGTCGCGGGCGGCGCCTCCGGGGCGGCCAATCGGCGCAGTGGATTTCGCCACGCAGACCTCGCGCGGGGTCGATGCCGATGTCGCGGTGTCGCTCAACCGGAGCTGGGATGTGATCGCGAGTGCGGCGCGTTTCGACCTGAAGGACAGCACGACGGTGACGTTTCCCAACGTCTCCGAAACGACGGCGAGCGCGTGGGTGCGGCGGGCGTGGCGCGACGGTGCAGCCAAAGGGCTCGTGTTGGGCGTCGGCGCGAATTACCAGAGCTCGCGTGACGGCACCGCGGGACCGAACCGCGACGGCACGGGCAGTGTCTTCAACTCGGCGGCGAATAATTTTGCGAATGTCACGTTCGGTCTGCCGTCGCGCACGGTGGTCGACGCCCTGGTGGCCTACGAGTGGCAGACCTGGCGCTTCGCAGTGAATGTGGATAACGCGTTCGACCAGGACTACGTGGACGCTTCGCGATTCGCGAACACCCTGCAGCCCGGTTACGGGCGCAATGTAAAGTTCAGCGTGGCTTATCGGTTTTGAGGGCTAAGAAAGTGACATGAGATGGTCAGGAGGAAGCGGAGGCGCTACCTGACCATCGCCATGATTACCGCTCGTTGCCCCAGCCGCATCGACGGACCCGGAAAAGGCCGCCAGCCCGGGAGCCGTGCTAGCTCGCTGCAGGGGTCGGGGTCTTCACCAAAGTGATCACGCATTCGAGATGCCGCGTCTGCGGAAAGAGGTCGAAAGGTTGGACATCCTTCAAACTATAACCGGCGGCGAGGAAACCTTTGAGGTCGCGCATTTGGGTCGCGGGGTCGCAAGAAACGTAAACGACCGTGCGGGGGGCGAAGGCGAAGAGTTGGGCGAGGAAGGACTCGTCGCAGCCCTTGCGCGGCGGGTCGATGATGACGGCGGTCTCGGCCGGCGCAAAAATCGGGTCGAGGCCGGCAAAAATCGTGGCGGCGTCGCCCGCTTGGAAGGCGACGTTGGCGATGGCGTTGGCGGCGGCGTTTTGGCGGGCGAAGCGGATGGAGGATTCGCTCAACTCGATGCCCGCGACGCGTTCAAAGGACGGGGCCGCGCTCAGGGCGAAGAGGCCGCTGCCGCAATAGGCGTCCACGAGGAAACGCGCGCCGGTCGCGGCGGCTTGGCGGCGGACGTAAGCCGTGAAGGCGGGGAGAATAAACGGGTTGTTCTGAAAAAAATCACGGGCGAGAAAACGGAGTTTTAGGTCGCCGACCGTTTCCGTGATGATCGCTTCGTAATCGGTGGTGACTTGGCCGCTGGCGTCGCGGAGGAGGAGCGTGGCGCCGCGGGTGTAATCACCGTTGGCGGCGCGGGCGTGGACGGCGGCGCGGGCGGACGGCAGCTTTTCGTTGATGGCCTCGGTCGCGATGTCGCAGCGGGGGACGTCAATGATGTCAAAGCGGGTGCCTTGGCGGAGGAAGCCGATGGGCGGCGGCGTGGCGGGGTCGCGCGGCGGGTTAAAATGCGGGGTGATCTTCGAGCGGTAGTCGTAGGGTTTGGGCGAGCCGATGACGGGGTTAACCGCGTGGGTGACGCCAGCCATGTGCTGAAGGAGCTCGGCGACCTGACGTTGTTTCCAAACAAGTTGTTCGGAGTAAGCGAAGTGTTGGTATTGGCAGCCGCCGCAGCGGGCAAACAGCGGGCAAACGGGCGCGATGCGATGGGGTGACGGGGTCAGGACGGATACGAGATCGGCCTCAGAGTAGTTTTTATGGTTACGAAAAATGCGGGCGCGGACGCGTTCGCCGGGGAGGCAGAACGGGATCATGACCACCCAAGAGCCCGCGACGGGCGCCGTTTCGGATTGCGGGAGTTGGGTGCCGGGTTGGGCCGGAAGCGGGACGCGGGCGAGGCCGACACCGTGATTGGTGAGCGTGACGATCTCGAGTTCGAGTTCGGTGTGATACGGAAACGGGAGGTCGTTGGATTTGGATTTCTTGCCCACGGAACACACGGAATACACGGAAACCGAACAGACCAAGAAAAGGATTCTGTATTTTTTCCGATTCCGTGTGTTCCGTGTGTTCCGTGTGTTCCGTGTGTTCCGTGGGCCCAACGATCGAAAAAATCACCCGTCTCCAGAATCCGCGCGTGAAGCAGCTCGTGAAGTTGCGCGACCGACGGCCACGGGATGAGACCGGGGTATTTTTGGTCGAAGGCTATCGGGAGATTCGGCGGGCGCTGGAGGTGAGCGTGACGATCTCGAGTTCGGTGTGGTACGGAAACGGGAGGTCGTTGGATTTGGATTTCTTGCCCACGGAACACACGGAATACACGGAAACCGAACAGACCAAGAAAAGGATTCTGTATTTTTTCCGATTCCGTGTGTTCCGTGTGTTCCGTGGGCCCAACGATCGAAAAAATCACCCGTCTCCAGAATCCGCGCGTGAAGCAGCTCGTGAAGTTGCGCGACCGACGGCCACGGGATGAGACCGGGGTATTTTTGGTCGAAGGCTAACGGGAGATTCGATGGGCGCTGGAGGTGAGCGTGACGATCTCGATCTCGAGTTCGGTGTGATCCGGAAACGGGAGGTCGTTGGATTTGGATTTCTTGCCCACGGAACACACGGAAACCGAACCGACCAAGAAAAGGATTCTGTATTTTTTCCGATTCCGTGTGTTCCGTGTGTTCCGTGGGCCAAACGATCGAAAAAATCACCAGTCTCCAGAATCCGCGCGTGAAGCAGCTCGTGAAGTTGCGCGACCGACGGCCACGGGATGAGACCGGGGTATTTTTGGTCGAAGGCTATCGGGAGATTCGGCGGGCGCTGGAGAAGGGCGTCGCCTTGCAAGAAATCTATTTTTCGCCGGAATGGTTTCTGGGTGAAAATGAACCGGCGTTGATCGCCCAAGCCCAGGCTGCGGGGGCGACGGCGTGCGAGTTGACGAAGGATGTGTTCGCCAAGGTCGCGTATCGCGAGCGGCCGGATGGCTTGCTGGCGGTGGCGCCGCAATGGCGGCGGGCGCTCGGCGATTTGGATCATCTCTTTGGAGCCGAGCGAGACCGAGCGGCGGGCGGTCCTACCGGGAAAACCGCCAAGGCCCCGTTCTTACTCGTCGTCGAGGCGATCGAGAAGCCGGGCAATCTGGGAACGATTCTGCGCAGCGCGGATGCCGCGGGGTGCGACGCGGTGATCGTGTGCGACCCGGTGACGGATATCTTTAACCCCAATGTGGTGCGGGCTTCGACCGGCGTGTTGTTTTCCGTGCCGTTGGTCGTCGAAGAAAGCACGCGGGTGCACGCGTGGTTGCGGGAAAAGGGAGTCCGTTCCGTGGCGACGACGCCGGCGGCGGAAAAAATCTACTCGGAGGTCGATCTGCGCGGGCCGCTCGCGGTGGTGATGGGCAGCGAGCAATACGGGCTGAGCAAATTTTGGCTGGAAAACTGCGATACGCCGGTGCGCATCCCGATGGCGGGTCAGGCGGATTCGTTGAACGTTGCGATGGCGACGATCATCACGCTGTTCGAAGCGGTGCGGCAACGCGGCGGAGCGGGCTGATTCTGCATCCGCGGCTCCACGCCGAGCACCGAGATTGGTTGTTTCGACGCTTGCGGAAACATCCCTCCCGCAGTTTTGGCCAGACCCCTAAACGCGACCGGGGCGTCGCGTCTCCAGTGACGCAGACGATGCGCGGAGACCGGCTCCGGCCTTTCTTCGTCGCAGCGCACTCTTGCCGAAACGCGAATCATCCGCCCCGATGATCGACCTCACGTCAGTCGCTCCCCTCCCCTGCCCCTATGAAGCTCATTCTTTTTCTCGCCGTTTCGGCGGTGGTTCTCGGCCTCGCCTATCGCTGGATGGGCCGGTTGCTTTTTAAGGCCGCCGGGATCGGCGACGAATCCCCGACGCCGGCCCATGCCCAGCGCGATGGCCTCGACTACGAGCCGGCCCGTTGGAGTTGGTTGTTGCCGCAGCACTTTTCCGCGATCGCCGCCGCCGGCCCGATTGTCGGTCCGATTTTGGCCGCGACGTTGTTCGGGTGGCTGCCGGCGTGGATTTGGATTATTTTGGGTTCGATCTTCATCGGCGGCGTGCACGATTTCTTCACGCTCGTCGCCTCGGTGCGGCACAGCGGAAAATCCATCGCCGAAGTGGTGCGGCAACACATGAACCGGCGCTGCCACCTGTTGTTTCTGGCGTTCGTTTGGATTTCGTTGGTCTACGTGATCGTGGCCTTTGCCGATGTGACCGCGGGGGCGTTTACCCAAGCGGCGGCCCCCAATCAAAGCGAGGCCCCGGGACCTGCCGTCGTGACCTCGTCGTTGTTATACCTCGGCCTCGCCCTCGCGATGGGTTGGCTGATGCGCAAACGCAACTGGAGCCAGGGCCGGGCGCAGGCGGTGTTCCTGCCGCTCGTGTTGGGCGCGATCGCGATCGGGCCGATGCTGCCGCTCGACCTCGCTCCGCTGTTGCCCGAGGGCATGCGCACCATGTCCGCGTGGAACGTGATTTTGCTCACCTACTGTTTCTTCGCGGCGATCGCACCCATGTGGCTGTTGATGCAACCACGCGGCGCGCTGGGCGGATATTTTCTCTACATCATCGCCGTCGCCGGAGTGGTCGGTGTCGTGGTGGGCGGGTTGAGCGGTGACCTCACCATCAACGCGCCGGCGTGGGGCTCCGGGCCGCTCTTCACTCCCGGCGAGGCGCTGCCGCCGCTGTTTCCAATTTTGTTCATCACGATCGCCTGCGGGGCGTGCTCGGGCTTTCACGCGATCGTCGCCAGCGGCACAACCGCGAAACAACTCAACCGCTTTGCCGACGCCCGACCCGTGGCCTACGGCGGGATGCTGCTGGAAGCGTTTTTCGCCTGCATCAGCCTCGCCGCGGTCATGATCTTGGCCGCCCCGTCGGGCCGGCCCGACGCGATTTTTGCCAACGGGGTCGCGCTCTTCCTCCATCACGCAAGTTTCGGCCTGTTGCCCATCAATATCGCCCACGGCTTCGCCCTGCTCTGCTTCGCGACGTTTATTTTCGACACCCTCGACGCCTGCACGCGGCTGGCGCGCTATGTCTTGATGGAATTGCTGGGCTGGGCCGGTCAGGGCAAGGCGCTGATCGCGACC
This sequence comes from Opitutus sp. GAS368, assembly GCA_945869845.1. Classification (GTDB taxonomy): domain Bacteria; phylum Verrucomicrobiota; class Verrucomicrobiia; order Opitutales; family Opitutaceae; genus Tous-C4FEB. Next base: position 11,867 of record CAMBRG010000013.1, read on the forward strand.
GGCCTGACTTTGGCGGGGCCGCTGGTGCTTGCGCTCCTGCCGCCCGCCGAGGTCAACGGCCAAGTGCTCCCGCTCTGGCGCGTTTTCTGGGGACTCTTCGGTTCCTCCAACCAACTGCTTGCGGCCCTCACCCTGCTCGGCCTCACCGTCTGGCTTTATCGGAGAGGTCGCGGGGCTTGGTTCACCTTGGGGCCGGCGGGGCTGATGCTCACCATGTCACTCTGGAGCCTCGCGCTGATGTTGAAGACCCACCTCGGGCGCATCAACGGCACCGCCCCGATCGCCGTGGTGCACCATGTTGAGGCGGGCATCGCGGGGTTGCTGATGATCCTAGCCAGCTGGCTCGTGATCGAAACCTTGGTGCTGCGCCGCAACCTGACGCGCATTCCGGCGGCCGCTTAACCGGCCCAGCCTTTGCGGATCATGTTCACCGCGATGGCGGCGAGTAGCATGGAGATGATTTTGGAAATCGCCCGCAGGCCCGTCGCGCCGATCATTTTTTCGAGCCGATCACTGTAGGCGAAGGCCCACACCACCAGCAGGAGATTCGCCGCGAGCGCCGCGAGCGCGATCGGGTAACCCACCGACTGCGCCATAACGATGAGCGTGGTGATCGAGGCCGGACCGGCGATCAGCGGCATCCCCAGCGGAACCACCCCAAAATCGTCGGCGAGCTTCGGCGGCGCCTCGGCCGCCGAATGAACGAGATCGCGCGCCGCGAGGATAAACAGAATGAGCCCTCCCGCGATTTGAAAATCACTCGTGGTGATGCCGATCGCGGCAAAGATCGACTGACCTAAAAACAGAAAGAGCAGCGCCACCCCGCCTCCGGTCCACGTGGCCTGACGCGCGATCCGCCGGCGCAAATCCGGCGGCGTGCCCTGCCCCAACGCCAAAAACACGGCCGCCAAACCGATCGGGTCGATCGCAACAAAAAGCGGGATAAACGCTCGGACAAACTCTTCGAGCAGCGAAGGCATGGCCGGATGCTCACTCCGCCGCACTCGGACCTGCAAGCTCGGCGCGGAGGGGAAAAAACATTCGTGCAGTCGGCCCGGTTCATGGTTTCTTGCACGTCTTCCTTCATGAAAATCAACGCCTCCCTCACCCCGGCCAAACTCTCAAAGAAAACTGCCCGCGTGTTCGAACTCGCCGGCGAAAAAATTCGTGCCCTCGACGCCGCTTGGGACCCGAGCAAGGGCACGCCGGTCTTCACCGTCGCGGGCAAATACAGCTCGCGCGGTTGGACCGAGTGGACGCAAGGCTTCCAATTCGGCATGGCGTTCCTCCACTACGACGCCACTGGCGACACCGCGATGCTCGAGCGCGGGCGCGTGAAAACCGTGCGCCACATGGCGTCGCACGTCTCGCACGTCGGCGTGCACGACCACGGTTTCAACAACGTTTCCACCTACGGCAATCAACGCCGGCTCATGCTCGAGGGTAAAACCCGCTTCAACCAAGCCGAACTCGACTACACCGAGGTCGCGCTCAAGGCCTCGGGCGCGGTCCAGGCCGCGCGCTTTGCGACCACCGGCTATAAACAGCCGTGGTCTCCCGTCCCGGGCGCCGCCGGCGTCGTGCCGAGCGGATACGTCTATTCGTTCAACGGCCCGCAATCGCTCTTTGCCGACACCATCCGCTCGATGCGGTCGCTCGTGGTCGCCCATCAACTCGGCCACGTCCTCATGGGTGAGGGCGACAAGCCGACGAATCTTCTGCATCGCGCCATCGAGCACGCCGCCACGACCGCACGTTTCAATGTGTTCTTCGGTCAGGGCCGCGACCGCTACGACGTGCGGGGCCGCGTGGCGCACGAGAGTATCTTCAACCGCAACGACGGCCAGTTCCGCTGCCCCAGTTCGCAGCAAGGCTACTCCCCGTTCACGACCTGGACGCGCGGCGCCGCCTGGATCATCACCGGTTACGCCGAGCAGCTTGAGTTCCTCGACACCGTCAAAGGCACCGACCTCGACGCCGTGGGCGGCCGCCGCGCAGTGACCGATCTGTTTCTCGAAACGGCGAAGGCCACGAGCGACTACTACATCGACGGTTACTCGGCGAAAGACGGCATCCCGTATTGGGACAGCGCTGCGCTCAACACGCATCAGCTCGGCGACTTCACGAAACGCGCCGCCGATCCGTTCAACGCTCACGAGCCCGTCGACAGCTCCGCCGCCGCCATCGCCGCGCAAGGGATGCTCCGCCTCGGTCGCTGGCTCGATGCCAACGGCGAGAAGGCCGCCGGCAAAAAATATTTTCAGGCCGGACTCACCATCGCCGACACCCTTTTCGCCGAGCCGTATCTCTCGACCGACAAGAAGCACCAGGGCCTCCTGCTCCACAGCGTCTATCACCGCCCCAATGGCTGGGACCACATTCCAAAAGGCCAAAAAGTGCCATGCGGGGAATCCTCGATGTGGGGCGACTACCACGCCATGGAGCTCGCGCTGCTGATCCAACGCCTCGCGGAGAACAAATATTACACGTTCTTCTGAGCCGCCGGCGGGCCGGCGCACTTCCGTAGGGGCTCGGCTCAACCGCGCCCGCAGTGAACGTCCAGCGACGCCCCTCCGGAATTCTGCTAACCGGCGGTCGAACTGAAAAGCGATTGCCCGACCGCAGGCCGCCGTTGAGCCTTAATCAGTCATGGCCCAAATCGAAAACGCCGATCCAACCACCCCGGTTTTCCACGCCCGCGCGCTGAGAAAAATCTACGGTGTCGGTGAGGCCGAAGTTTGTGCGCTCGACGGAATCACGCTCGATTGTCACCCGGGCGAATTCGTGGTCGTGCTCGGCGCCTCCGGCAGCGGCAAGTCCACCCTGCTGAATCTCCTGGGCGGCCTCGACACGCCCACCAGCGGCACCCTGCTCTATCGCGGTTGGGATCTGGGCGGAGCCGACGAAGCCTCGCTCACCCGCTACCGGCGCGACGCGGTCGGGTTCGTGTTTCAATTCTACAATCTCATCCCGAGCCTGACGGCGCGTGAGAATGTCGCGCTCATCACCGAAATCGCCGCCGACCCGATGGCACCCGAGGAGGCGTTGCACCTCGTGGGTCTCGGCGCGCGCATGGACCATTTCCCCGCACAGCTCTCCGGCGGTGAGCAACAACGTGTGGCCATCGCCCGCGCCATCGCGAAGCGCCCCGCCGTGCTGATGTGCGACGAACCCACCGGCGCACTCGACGTGCGCACCGGCATGGCGGTGCTGGAAGCGATCGAACAGATCAACCGCGACCTGGGCACGCTCACCCTCATCATCACGCACAACTCCGTCATGGCCGGCATGGCCGATCGGGTCCTCACGCTTTCCGACGGGCACATCACCGGCGAAAAACGCAACGCCACCCGCGCCGCCGCCTCGAGTCTCGCTTGGTAACGCCGCCCGTTGCCCGCCATGTCGCTGCTGGATCTCAAACTGCTCCGCGATCTCAAGGCGCTGAAGTCGCAGGCGTTTGCCGTCGCGCTCGTGATGGCCTGCGGCTTGGCGATGATGATCATGACCCGCAGCTTGATCGCTTCGCTCGAAGCCACGCGCGCGGACTACTACCGCGACAACCGTTTCGCCGATGTATTCTCCCGCTTGAAGCGCGCGCCCAACGCCGTCGCGGCGCAGCTCGCCGCGATCCCGGGGGTTGCCGTCGTGCAAACCGGCATCGCGTTGCCCGTGACGCTCGATCTGCCCGGCGTGCTCGAGCCCGCGACTGGATTGATCCTTTCACTGCCCGAACAAGGCGAACTCACGCTCAACCGGCTGCATCTGCGCAGCGGGCGAATCCTCGTGGGCCGTGAATCGTCGGGTGAAATTCTCGCCGGTGAAGCGTTCGCCGAAGCCAACGGGCTGCGACCGGGCGACGAGATCGCCGCCGTGCTTTATGGGCGGCGGCAAAATTTTCGCATCGCCGGCGTGGTGCTCTCGCCGGAATTCATCTTCGAAGCGCCGCCGGGCGCGGCCTTGCCCAACAACAAAACCTACGGGGTTTTCTGGATGCCCTACAAAGAACTCGCCACCGCGAGCAATCTCGACGGCGCGTTTAACCAGCTCTCGCTGCGGCTCGCGCCTGGCGCTTCGGAGGCGGCCGTCATCGCCGCAGTGGACCGCGTGCTGGAGCCCTATGGCGGCCGGGGCGCCTACGGCCGCGAGTCCCATCTTTCGCATACGCGGGTGCGCGACGAGATCCAGATTTTGCTAGGGCTCTCCGTTGGGTTCCCGCTGGTGTTCCTCAGCGTCGCCGCGTTTATGACCAACGCGGTGATGAGCCGGCAGATCACGCTCCAGCGCGAACAGATCGCGATTTTGAAAGCGTTTGGTTTTTCCAACCGCGAGATCGGAGGCCATTACCTGAAATTTTCGCTGATCATCGTCGTGAGCGGAATGGGTTTGGGCACGCTCGGCGGGATCGGACTCGGGCACCAGTTGGTGGACATGTATACGTTGTTCTTTCGGTTTCCCTCGCTCGAATTTCGACTGGCCACCCCGGTGGTGTTGGCCGCGATCGGCGCGAGCACGCTCGCCGCGGTCGTCGGCGTCGCCGGCGCGGTGAAAGCGGCGGTGCGATTGCCGCCGGCGGAGGCGATGCGGCCGGAAGCACCATCGAGCTACCGACCCGCGTTGATCGAACGACTCGGTGCCGGGCACGCGTTCACCGCGTCGTTCCGTATGGCGCTGCGCAACATCGAGCGACGACCCGCGCGTTCGCTGCTGACCATGGGCGCGCTCGCTTTGGCGACGGGAATTCTGATCGTGCCGAACGCTTTTCGCGACGGCATCGACTACGTGTTGAACTACCAATGGGACCTGATCCAGCGGCAGACCGTGTTTGTGGCGATGATCGAACCGGGGCCGGCGCGCGCGCTGGCGGATTTTCAAGCTCTGCCCGGCGTCGTGTTGGCCGAGCCCGTGCGCGGCGCGGCGGTCGAGCTGCGGGCGGGCAACCTTTTCCGCCGGCTCACCCTTACCGGACTGCCGCCGCGGGCAGAGCTCTTTCGCGTGATCGACGCGCAAAAGCAGCCCTTCCCGCTTCCTCCGCACGGAATCGTGTTGTCGTCGAAGCTGGCCGAAGTGCTCGCGGTGAACGTCGGCGATGACCTGGCGGTGCGCGTGCTCGACGGCCGACGACCCGAATTCACGGTACCGGTCGCCGCGCTCTCGGAAGATTTCGCCGGGACCGCGGCCTTCATGGATATCGGTGCGCTCAATCGCCTGCTCGGCGAAGGCGATCGCATCAGCGGGGCCTACCTCACCATCGCCGGGGGCAAGTGGGAGGAGTTTTTGCGGGCGATCAAAGAGTCGCCGGTTGCCGCCGGAGTGGTGGTGAAGAACCGCATCCGCGAAGGGTTTCGCGAGACCACGGCGAAGAGCATTGGTTTGATTCAGATGATCTACCTCACGTTTGCGACGGTCGTGGCATTCGGTATCGTCTACAACAGCGCGCGCATTTCGCTGAGCGAACGCCAACGCGAACTCGCGACCTTGCGCGTCATCGGCTTTTCGCGGGGCGAAGTGGGCGCAGTGCTCGTCGGCGAACTCGCGGTGCTAACGCTGTTGGCGTTACCGCTCGGGCTGTTGATCGGTTCTGGATTTGCGGCGGCGATCCTGACGACGGTCAACACGGAGTTCGTGCGCCTGCCGCTGATTTTGACGCCGTATAATTATGCCTTCGCCGTCCTGATCGTCACCACGGCGTCGGTGATCTCGGCGTGGCTCGCGTGTCGCCGGCTAGATCAACTGGATCTTGTGGGCGCGTTGAAGGCCCGCGACTAATCGTTTAACGTTCAAACCTCACGGATCCCTTCGATGAATTCTCCCCTGCCCTCGCCCGCTGCTTCGAACCAAAAAAACCCGCTCGGCGCCGCTCCGCGCCGTTGGACGAGACGCCTGCCCTGGTTGGGCGGCGCGCTCTTGGCCGCGTTGATCGTCGCGGGACTGTGGCCCAAGCCACTGCCCGCCGAAGTGGCCGTCGTCACCCGCGGGGATCTGGTGGTCACGGTGAACGAAGAAGGTATGACGCGGGTGAAAAACCGCTACGTGATTGCGAGCCCGGTCGCCGGGCAATTGCGCCGGATCGAGTGGAAACCCGGCGCGATCGTTGAAGCCGGCAAGACCGTGCTCGCCGTGCTCGAATCAGGCGGCGCCGATCTGCTCGACACCCGCAGTCTCGCTCAAGCCGAAGCGCGAATCCGCGCGAGTGAAGCGGCCGTCGCTCAAGCCCAGGCGCAGCGAGCCCGGGCCGGCGCGAGTGCGAAAATGCAACGCGATGATTTCACGCGGCAGCAGCGGTTGTTTGCGAGTGGAGCGTCGTCGCGCCAAGAGATCGACGGCGCGGAGATGCGGGCCACGGTCGCGGCGCAGGAAGAACGGGCGGCGGAATTCGCGGGTCAAATCGCGGAGTTCGAACTCGCCCAAGCGCGGGCGGTGTTAGTGCGTGGACGTCCCGCCGGTTTAGCCGCAAGGGCCAACGAACCCTTGGTGATCACCGCGCCGGTGAGCGGACGGATTCTGCGGGTGCTGCAAGAGAGCGAGCGCCTCGTGCCCGCAGGCTTCCCGTTGGTCGAGATCGGCGACCCGACCGATTTGGAAGCGAGGATCGAGGTGCTCTCGCGCGATGGGGTCGCGATCCGCCCCGGAGCGCGGGTGAAATTGGAACAATGGGGCGGGCCTGAGCCGCTCAACGCGCAAGTGCGGCTCGTGGAGCCGTCGGCCTTCACGAAAATCTCCGCACTCGGGGTCGAGGAGCAGCGGGTTTTCGTGGTCGTGGACTTAACCGACCCGCTCGCGACGCGCCCTACGCTAGGCGATAATTTTCGCGTCGAAGCGAAAATCGAAACGTGGTCGGGCCAAGGAATTTTGAAGGTGCCAGCCGGGGCGTTGTTTCAACGCGGCGCGAATTGGCAGACGTTCGTCGTCGAGGGCAAATCGGCCAAATTGCAGCCCGTGACGATTGGCCGAAGCAACGGCTTGGAAACGGAGATCGTGGCAGGGCTGGGCGAAGGCCGGCGGATCATCGTGTATCCGGGCGATCAAATCACCGATGGCGCGAGCATTGTGGCGATCAATGAATCGAAGTGACCAGCGGCCTGAAACGCGCCTGATCCCAGCGCCGTTTGGTTTTTAGACTTTCCGTCGTAGGCCGCCTGCTTGCCGGCGCTCGGTGCGTCCGCCCGCAGAAAGCCCACAAAAGTCCAAATTTCTTGTGGCGTTGGTCTGAAGTGACGCCGCGTCGGGCTGGTGCTCGGCCCGGCTCGGGCGCTCAAGAGCAGGCCGTTTAACGAAGCTTGATCGAGTTCGAGGCCGAGGAGCTCGAATCAAGCGCGGGGGCGAGAAGCGTGCCGGGCGGGCTTTTGACTTGGCGCGAGCCGACGGCGGGCGTTGGTTCGCGGTGAAATGTCACGCTACCTCGATACGATCGCCGCTCTAGCCACTCCTGTGGGCACCTCTGCGATCGCGCTCGTGCGGGTGAGCGGACCGGATTCGGCGCAATTGGTGACGGATATCTTCGGGGAGGCACCTGCGCCGCGCCTAGCGCGCCACGCCGATTATCGAGATCGGCAAGGTCTGGTGTTGGACGACGTGCTCTTTACGTTTTTCGCCGGACCGGCCAGCTACACTGGCGAGGACTCGTTGGAGATCTCCTGCCACGGCAACCCGTATATTGCCCAACGCCTCGTGGAAGACCTCTTGTCGCGGGGTTGTAGATCGGCCGAACCTGGCGAGTTTACGCAACGGGCATTTCTGCAGGGACAAATAGATTTAGCTCAGGCTGAGGCGGTTATGGATTTGATTCACGCCCGGAGCGAGCGAGCTTTGGCGGCGGCCAACCGCCAGCTTCGCGGCGCCTTGGGCCAACAGATGACCGGGTTGATCGATGAACTGCTCATCGCGCTGGCCCGGGTCGAAGCGTATATCGACTTCCCGGATGAAGACCTTCCGGCGGAGGATAGAAAGATCGTAGAAAATCAAATCGCCAACGTTCTACGTGGAACTGACCGCCTGCTCGCCACCCGTCACTACGGCGAGGTTTTGAGGCACGGTATCAAAACCGTGATCATAGGGGAGCCTAACGCCGGGAAGAGTTCATTGTTGAACCGTCTCGTGGGCAAGGAACGGGCCATCGTCAGCCCCGAACCCGGAACGACCCGCGACTTTATTGAAGAAGTTATCAATTTAGGGCCCCACTGTTTTAGGCTAATTGATACTGCCGGCCTAAATCCGAAGCCCGGAGCCATCGAAGAGTTGGGCATGGGCAAGACCTACGAGATCGCCGCCGAGGCCGATTTCTTCCTGGTTGTTTTGGACGCCACCTCCCCTACCCCTTTGTTTGATATTCGTTTAAGTGACTTATTGAGTCCCGACCGCGTGATCGTGGTGGTCAATAAAATCGACCAACCGGGATCGCCCTCGACCCTCGAGTTTCTCCCTCCCGCCCGATCCGTCGCCGTATCGGCCAAAACCGGATTAGGCCTTGAGGATCTCAGATCCGCCCTGATTGGCTTGGCCGATGGCTTGGCACCCCACACGGGCGACGATGCCATCGCGATCAACGCCCGCCATGCCCACGCCCTCAACCAAGCCAAGGCCGATTTGGCCTCGGCTCAATTGAAGCTGGGAGAAAACGCAGCTTCGGAACTGGTGGCGAGCGATCTCCGCGGCGCACTGGCGGCATTGGGAGAGATCTCCGGCCGAATCGACAACGAGCGAATGCTGGACGCTCTTTTCGCCAATTTCTGCATCGGTAAATAGGTTTTATAGCATTATTAGATAATGGTTTACAATAGCAAATTATTTGATGTGATCGTGTGTGGCGCCGGGCACGCCGGCGTGGAAGCAGCCTTGGCTGCCTCCCGGATGGGCGCCTCTACCCTACTCCTCACCGGTAATATCGACACCATCGCCCAAATGAGCTGCAACCCAGCCATCGGCGGCCAAGCCAAGGGCCAAATGGTGCGCGAGATTGACGCCCTCGGCGGCGAGATGGCGATCAACACGGATGTTACCGGCATCCAATTCCGCCTGCTGAACGAATCCAAGGGTGCGGCCGTCCAATCACCCCGCGCTCAATGCGACAAGAAGGCCTATCAATTCCGCCTGAAACACACCCTTGAACTCCAGGCTAACCTACAAATTTTCCAAGCCACCGTCACTGGGCTCATCTTTACCTCCGGCAAAGTAATCGGCTGTCGCACCAATCTTGACCTCGATTTTATGGGAAAGACCGTGGTGGTGACGACCGGTACGTTTCTTCGGGGCCTCATGCATATCGGCCAAAACAAGAACGAAGGTGGCCGTTTGGGCGATTTCAGCGCAAAAACGCTGTCAAATAGCTTCCTTGAAGCCGGCATCGAGCTTCAACGCCTAAAAACCGGCACGCCGCCGCGCCTACTCGGGCGAAGCTTGGATTTCGGAAAGATGCAGGAGCAGAAAGGCGATACCCAACCGACCTTATTCGCGTTTCACGATACCCGCGACCCTCAAGACTTGTTCCACGTGGAACAGACCGGGGAACGTCGACTGGGCTGGAAGCCCGGATTTGAACAAGTTTCGTGCTGGATGACCCACACCACCGCCGAGACGGCCGACATTGTTCGTCGCAATCTCAACAAGTCCGCGATGTACAGCGGGGAAATCGAAGGGGTCGGCCCTCGGTATTGCCCGAGTATCGAGGATAAATTCGTCCGATTCGCCGATAAACCGCGACACCTGCTTTTCCTCGAACCCGAGGGGCGGTCCACCAACGAGTTTTATGTAAACGGCTTATCGACCAGTCTGCCGTTCGATGTTCAAGTCGAAATGGTCCACAGTATCCCTGGACTGGAAAAATCGGTTCTTTTACGCCCAGCTTACGCCGTCGAATACGACTTTGCGCCACCCACCCAGCTCTACCCATCCCTAGAATCCAAGAAAGTCGAAAACTTGTTTTTTGCCGGCCAAATCAATGGCACCTCCGGCTACGAAGAGGCCGCCGCCCAAGGTCTTGTCGCCGGAATCAACGCCGTGCAAAAGGGCAGGGCAGGGGAGCCCCTGATCATCAAGCGGCACGAGAGTTACATCGGCGTCTTGATCGACGACCTCGTAACCAAGGGAACCAACGAACCGTATCGAATGTTTACCAGCCGCGCTGAACATCGCCTTTTGTTCAACCACGGCAGTGCCGAACTCCGATTACTGCATCACGCCCGCGCTTTAAATCTCCTCAGCCCCCAGCGAATCGCCCGCGTCGAAGCGAAGAAAAACTCGATCAACACCTGGATCAAACGAATCGAAACAGAACGGGTCGCTGGCCATATTTTTGGTGATCGAATCCGAAGCCAGGGCGTCGATTCACCCACCCCAAATTCGTTCGATCTTGTGCCACCTGAAGTTCGTCAAGAGGTATTGTATAATGTTCTTTACAAAGGATATATAGAACGAGAACGTCGCCATGTGCTGAAGCTGGAACAGACCGAAAAAATCAAAATTCCGGCCGATTTAGATTACTCGTCGGTGCGAGGCCTACGCCGCGAATGCGCTCAAAAACTCGCTGCGTTTAAACCCTATACCTTGGGCCAAGCCTCCCGCATCAGCGGAATAAATCCGGCCGATATCAGCGTCCTGCTGGTCTTGATTGAATCCACGCGGGCAGGGCAGGGGAGGCCTTAAGCGATGGCGAGTGATCCTCCAATTATGACCGCAGAGGGAACGCTGGGGCCAAGGGAAGCGCGGTTCGCCTCCATGGCTGCCGCTCGGCTCCAAGAGCTCGCAGAGACTACCCGAAATCTGTTTCTAGGCATGGAAACCTGTGTGGTCGAAATCGGGTGCGGGCACGGGCACCTGCTCACCGCTTACGCCGCGGCGCACCCCAAGAAAACGTGCATTGGCATCGATATCATCGCCGACCGAATCACTCGCGCCAACCGCAAGAAGAACCGGGCGCGGCTAGCCAATGTGCATTTTATCAACACCAGCGCCGAGGATTTTTTCGCCATATTTCCATCTCAAATATATGTATCCGAATTGTTTATATTTTTTCCAGACCCTTGGCCCAAGCGCCGGCACCACAAGAATCGCCTGATGCAGGCCGAATTTTTGTCGAAGCTTTCGCGGTGGGTTACCCCTAGCTCGCGACTCTATTTCCGCACCGATTTCACCCCTTATTACGGCGACACCAAGGCGGTGCTCAGCGGCCATGCCAACTGGGACGTAATCCCCGAAGGAGCCGAACCTTGGCCCTTTGAACACGAAACCGTTTTCCAGGCCCGCGCGCCGAGCTACCAATCGCTCATTGCGCGCCCCAAACAGCCTACCACCACCCCACCGACCACTCGGGCCCAGTAACCAAACACCTCCCTCGGAGACGACACTGGAAAAATCCGTTGGGACTAGTTTGCCGCGTCCTTATCACCAGCGCGACATTTCTGGGATTGACGAAGCTTAAACCGCTCGCGTCTTCTTATTCTTTCTTTTCGCTTCGAACGTTTCACGACGCATGTCACAAGGCACAAAATTCACCACTTTTTTCGCGGCGCTCGCTCTTCCCGTCACCGCCTTCGCGGAGGGAGTCGCGCCGAGTGCGGCTAAGCTCCAGCACCTCGGCGGCATCACCAACAGCATGTTCACGGGTTGGATCGTTTCGGCCCTTCTCGTCACGCTCGTCCTCTATCTCGTCGGCAAACCCGCCATTCTCCCCTCCAAAGGGCAGGCCGTAATCGAATCGTTGATCGAAGCCCTCCGCGACCTCTTCGAACCCATCGTGGGCAAGAAAGCCTTCCCCTTGGCGTTTCCCATTTTGGTCACTTTTTTCATCTTCATCCTTTTCCACAATTGGATGGGGCTCATTCCCGGCGTTGGGACCATGGGGTGGGGGACCACGGACGCCGCCGGTCACTTCAAAATCACCCACCCGCTCATCCGCCCGCACAACTCGGACTTCAACGGAACGATCGCGCTCGCCCTGATTTCATTTGGAGCGTGGCTAATCATTGTTTTCAAAATCGCCGGCACCAAGCTCATCCTCTGGGATCTCTTCGGTAACAAAGCCGAAAAAAAAGAAACTCCCGGTTGGTTGTATCCCATTCTCGCGCTGGTCTTCTTCATCGTCGGATTCATCGAAGTCTTCTCGATCGTTATCCGCCCCTTTACCCTATCCGTTCGTCTCTTTGGTAACGTGTTTGGCGGCGAAAACCTTCTTCATGGTACTGGCTTCTTCTTTATTTTTTACTTCATGGAGCTCCTCGTCGGGTTGATCCAGGCGCTCGTCTTCACGCTGCTGACCTCGGTGTACATTGGTCTGCTTTGTAACCACGGCGACGAACACGCGCACGACGACAAGTCCGAACACGCGGCAGAAGCGCACCACTAAAATCTCTCCCGTCGGGAGCGTGCCTCGCGCGCGCACGACGGAAATCCAACAACACAAAAACAACATCCACATGCTCAACATCATCGCTGAAATCCAAGGCAACATCGCCAGCGCATTCGGTCTCCTCGGCGCCGCCATCGGCGTCGGTCTTATCGGTCAAAAAGCCGCTGAGGCCGTCGGTCGCAATCCCGCCGCTTCCGGCAAGATCCTCGTCCAAGCCATCATCGGAATGGCCCTCGCTGAAGGTCTCGGCATCCTCGCGCTGTTCCTCGCCAAATAATCGCCCGTCTTTTGAACCGGCGGCGCGGCTAGTCCGCGTCGCCATTCCCTTTTCCCGCTCTACCGCCATGACGCTGCCTCTCTTCCTCGCCGCCGCTGTCGAATCCCTCGCCGCCCAACCCGGCCTCGCGGAGAAATTCGGCCTCGAGCCAAAATACATCATCATCCAGGCGGTCAGCTTCCTCATCGTCCTCGCCGTCCTCTATAAATTCGGCATCAAGCCCACCATTGCCACGATGGACGAGCGCGCCGTTAAAATCGGTGCCGGCTTAAAATACGCCGAAGAGATGCAGGCCAAACTCGCAGCCGCCCAACAAGAGAGCGCTGCGCTCGTCAAGAAATCCCAAGTCGAAGCCACCCGCATCATCGACGACGCCCGCAAATCCGCCAAAGATTTCACCGACAAACAAACCCAAGAAGCGTCCACCCGCGCCAGCGACATCCTCACCAAGGCCCAGCAGGCCATCGAGCTCGAGCACAAGAAAATGCTCGCCGACGCCCGTTCCGAGATCGCCCGCCTCGTTGTCACCACCACCGAGCGGGTCCTCGCCAAGAAACTCACCGAAGCCGATCGCGCCTCCTACAACGAAACCGCGTCCCGCGAACTCACGAGCGCCTAGTACTGACTCTCTACTCTCCGCTCTCAGCTACCCGCCATGGCCTCCAGTAAAAAACAAATCCAGTTCCTCGCGCGCCAGTTTTTCAAACTGAGCAGCGTTGACGGGGCGCTGTCGACCGACCGAGTTGCTGGTATCTTGGAATATATTGAGAAGCACCGCCCGGCCAACGCGCTCGCCGTACTCAAGGCTTACCAACGCCTCATCGCCGCCGAATTCGCCCGCGGCCAAGCCATCGTTGAGCACGCCGGTCCGGTCAGCGCTGCCACCATCGCAGCCATCACCGCAGCGATGACGAAAAAATACGCCCGTAACATTTCTACGACCACCCGACCGAACGCGGCGCTCCTCGCCGGCTTTCGCGTCCGGGTCGGCGATGACACGTACGAGTCCTCCGTTGCCGGCCAACTCGCCGCCCTCGCCGCCGCCGTCTAATCCGACTTTCAAAACTCAGCTCTTAACTCACAACTTTTCCTACCCGCGATGAGCAACGTCCTCGACCAAATCGAACAGCAGATTGCCAAGCTTTCCAGCAAGGCCGTCAAAAAAAACACCGGCAAGATCCGCACCGTCGCCGACGGCGTGGCCAAAATCGACGGCCTCTCCGAGGTCATGTATAACGAGATGGTGCAGTTCCCCGGCGGCGCCATTGGCATCGCGCTCAATCTCGAAGAAGACGAAGTCGGCTGCGTCGTCCTCGGCGACGTCTCCCTCCTCAAAGAAGGCGACGAAGTCCAAACCACCGGCAAGCTCCTCTCCGTTCCCGTCGGCAGAGCCCTCCTCGGCCGCGCAGTCGATGCACTCGGTAACCCCGTCGACGGCAAAGGTCCCATCGCCTCCACCGAATATTATCCCGTTGAAAAAATCGCGCCCGGCATCATGGCGCGTAAATCCGTCAACCAGCCGCTCTTCACCGGCATCATGGCCATCGACTCCATGATCCCGATCGGTCGCGGCCAACGCGAACTCATCATCGGCGACCGCGGCACCGGCAAGACCACGATCTGCATCGATACGATCATCAATCAGGCCAAGATCAACAAGGTCGGCCTCGCCAGCAAAGATCCGAAATTCCGCCCCGTCTATTCCATCTACGTCGCGGTCGGTCAGAAAAATTCTAACATCGTGCGCACCATGTCGGCCCTCGAGGCGGCCGGCGCACTGGAATACTCCATTATCGTCTGCGCTCCCGCTGCCGACAACCCTGCCAACCAATACCTCGCTCCGTTCTCCGGCGCCGCCATGGGCGAATGGTTCATGGAAAATGGCATGGATGCCCTCATCGTTTACGATGATCTTTCCAAGCACGCCGTCGCCTACCGTCAAATCTCCCTGATTCTGAAACGCCCTTCCGGCCGCGAAGCGTATCCCGGCGACGTCTTCTATCTGCACTCACGTTTGCTCGAACGCGCCGCACGCCTCGACGGTAAGGGCTCGCTCACCGCGCTCCCCATTATCGAAACCCAAGCCGGCGACGTATCCGCTTACATCCCGACCAACGTCATCTCGATCACCGACGGCCAGATCTTCCTTGAGACCGACCTCTTCAATCAAGGTATCCGTCCCGCTGTTTCAGTCGGTCTCTCCGTCTCCCGCGTCGGTTCCTCCGCGCAAATCAAAGCCACGAAACAAGTCGGCGGCAAACTCAAGGGCGAGCTCGCCCAGTTCCGCGAACTCGCCGCTTTCGCACAATTCGGCTCCGATCTCGACGCCAAGACCAAGGCCCAGCTCGAACGCGGCGCCCGCATCGTCGAACTCTTCAAGCAACCCGCTCTCAGCCCCGCGCCCATCGAACTCCAGGTCGCGGTTCTCTTCGCGATGCAGAAAAATTTCTTCGACGCCATCGACACCAGAAAAACCGTCGCTGCTGCGGCGTCGCTGAAAGAGTTTTTCACCACCCGCAAGGACGCCCTCCTCACGGAAATCCGCACCAAGTCGGCCCTCGACAAGGACCTCGAAGCCAAACTTCAGGCCGCCTGCGACGAGTGGAAGCCCACCTTCGCTGTCTAACTCGTAACGAGCATATAAGTAGCGAGTCGTGAGTCTATCCCAACCAGCCCCTCACTAACCGCCACTCGCTACCCGCTACTCACTACTTCCAGCAATGGCCTCAACCCGAGACATCCGCCGCCGCATCAAGTCGGTCAAGAACACCCGCCAAATTACCAAGGCGATGGAGCTGGTGGCTGCATCGAAGATGAAGAAGGCCCAGGCTGCCGCGCTCGCCGGCCGGCCTTACGCCGAACTCATGGCGAAAATGCTCGGCGCCATCGCTGACCGCGTCGAAGAGGCCCAACATCCATTTCTCGCCAAGCGCGAAATCCGCACGCGTGGTATCATTTTGATCACGTCAGACAAGGGACTCTGCGGTCCGTTGAATTCCAACGTCCTAAAAGTTGTCACGGATATCAAAACACCTGCGAAGTACGCCGTCATCGGCCGCAAGGGCACGCAATTCATCGCCCGGACACACCGCGATTTGCTCGCTGACTTTCCCGCGAATGATCGAACCTCGTTTGCCGACATCAAGATTGTCGCCGAATTCATGGTGAAACAGTTCATCGAAGGCGTCGTCGACACCGTCGAGGTCATTTGGCCGCGCTTCCGTAACACCCTCGTTCAAGCCCCCACGATCATGACGCTCCTCCCGCTCACCAGCGTGAAGGACATCATCGCCGATCTCCACTCCGACGCCGGCCTTGCGGTCACGAACGCCACCAAGTCCGCCGACAACCCCATGCTCTTCGAGCCCGACGCCGCGAGCGTCCTCGAGGCCATCCTTCCGCTCTACATTAACCGGGAGCTCTTCCAGCACGCGATCGACGCGAAAGCCTCCGAGCACAGCGCCCGCATGGTCGCCATGAAGACCGCCAAGGACAACGCCACGAAACTCCTCGGCGAGCTCACCCTTGAATATAACAAGGCCCGTCAGGCCGGCATCACGCAGGAAATCCTGGAAATCGCCGCCGCCCAGTTCGCCGCTTAATTTTTGACCACCCTCTCGCCCCTCCCTTTCCCTCAACCCTTTCTCACATGAGCAACACCGGTAAAATCGTCCAAGTCATCGGCCCCGTCGTCGACGTCCAGTTCGCGGAAAACGCCATCCCGCCCATCTATCAGGCGCTCACCATCGACTTCACGGTCAATGGCAAAAAGGAGAATCTCACTCTCGAGATCCAGCAGCACCTCGGCGGCGGTGTGGCCCGTACCATCGCGATGTCTTCATCCGAAGGTCTCGTCCGCGGTATGCCCGTCGTCGATACCGGCGCGCCCATCTCCGTGCCCGTGGGCAACGGCGTGCTCGGGCGCATCTTCGACGTCACCGGCAACCCGGTGGACGGCAAAGGCCCGGTCAAATTCGAAAAGCGCTACCCGATTCACCGTCCGTCGCCCACGCTCACCGAGCAAAATACCAAGGCCGAAATCCTCGAGACCGGCATTAAGGTCATCGATCTCATTTGCCCCTTCATCAAGGGTGGCAAAGCCGGCGCCTTTGGTGGTGCTGGCGTCGGCAAGACCGTCGTCATCCTCGAACTCATTAATAACATCGCGAAAGCCCACGGCGGCATGTCCGTCTTCGCCGGCGTCGGTGAGCGTTCCCGAGAGGGCAACGACCTTTACCACGAGATGTCCGAAGCCGGTGTGATCGACCAAAAAGATCTCAGCAAATCCAAGGTCGCGCTCGTGTTCGGCCAGATGAACGAGCCCCCGGGTGCCCGTATGCGCGTCGCCCTTTCGGCGCTCGCGATGACCGAGTATTTCCGCGACGAAATGAACCAGGACGTGCTCCTCTTCATCGACAATATTTTCCGCTTCTCACAAGCCGGCTCCGAGGTATCCGCACTGCTCGGACGTTCTCCGTCGGCCGTCGGTTATCAACCCACACTTTCGAACGAAATGGGTCTCCTCCAAGAGCGCATCACCTCGACGAAAAAGGGCTCCATCACTTCCGTGCAGGCCGTCTACGTACCCGCCGACGATCTCACCGATCCGGCGCCCGCCAACACCTTCGCCCACTTGGACTCCACCATCGTGTTGGAACGTTCCATCGCCGAACTCGGGATCTATCCCGCCGTCGACCCGCTCGCGTCCGTCTCGAAGGCCCTGCAAGCTGACATCGTAGGAGAAGAGCACTACAAGGTGGCCCGCGAGGTCCAACGCGTCCTCCAGCGTTACAAGGATCTCCAGGACATCATCGCCATTCTCGGTCTCGACGAGCTTTCCCCCGAGGACAAACAGACCGTCTACCGCGCCCGCAAGATCCAGCGCCTACTTTCGCAGCCGTTCGCGGTCGCCGAAGTATTCACCGGCACCCCCGGCAAATACGTGCCCGTCAAAGAAACCGTCCGCGGCTTTAAGATGATCCTCGACGGCGAACTCGACCACATCGCCGAAGGCGACTTCTACATGAAAGGTGGCATCGACGAAGTCATTGCCGCGGCCGCGAAGAAGTAATCCGTCATGGCCCTCACGCTCGAAATCGTCACACCCGAGTCCCGGGTCTATTCCGACACCATTGACACCGTCGTCATCCCAACGACCTCCGGTGAAATCGGTATCCTTCCCGGCCACATTCCATTACTGACGCAAGTTCAAGACGGAGAATTACGGGTGACTAAAGGCACCGTCGTATCATTTCTCGCTGTTGGGGGTGGTTTTGCCCAAGTCTTCAGCAACAAAGTCTCTATTATCGCCGAGCGCGCCATCACCGAAGATAAAATCGATGAAAAGGCCGTGGAAAACGCCATGCAACGCGCCGAACAAGCCATCAAAGACGCTAAAGACATGGACCCCGCCGAGTTCGAGCATCTGCAGAGCATGGTGCGATTCTCCGGCACCCAACTCGCCCTCAAACGCCGCCGCCGCTGACGCATCTCCACCAAGTCGTGGGGCAGGGGAGATACTCTGCACCCGCCCACATCAGCCCAAGCGCGACGTCATCCGTCGCGCTTTTTTGTGAACTTCCGAAAAAACCTGCACGTTGCCCTTGAAACTCAATCTCATCGCGAGCAGCCTACCCTCCCTAGGATGAATCGGATGCCCTCACCCGAACCCATGCCACTCTGTCAGCTCCCCGCTGGAGCGACGGGTCGGGTGTGTTCGCTGACCGGAGACATTCATTTTTGCCAGCGCGTCCGAGAAATGGGATTCGGTGAATCTTCCTGCGTCACGAAAGTTTCCGGCACCACCACCATCCTTTGCCAAGTGAGCGGCACCCGAATCGCTCTGAGCCACGCTGCTGCTAGCCACATCCTCGTCGAGCCGTTGGTCCAAAAGTAGGGCAGGTCTCCGACCCGCCCTCAGAGCGCCACGTCCCGTCTCACAAATCCCGACGCCATGCCCGACGCTCCCGCTCCACCCTCGTCGGATCCGTCCTCGATCCCACTCTCTCAACTCGCCGTCGGGGCCAACGCGACCATCCGCGAATTCCCAAAGCTGGGCACGGCATTTCTTCGCCTCCGCGAAATGGGCCTGCTCGCCGGCACACCCATCACCCTCGTCCGCGCCGCACCGCTCGGCGATCCGCTCGAAATCAAAATTCGCGGTTACCATCTCACCCTTCGCAAATCCGAGGCGGATCATATCTTCGTATCGCCCGCTGCGTAGAGCATCGTTCATGGCTCTGCCCACGCACATTTCATCCGGTCCCCCCGCGTCACCCTCGCGCCAACCGGTCTACGCGCTCGTTGGAAATCCAAATTGCGGAAAAAGCACGCTCTTCAACGCCCTCACCGGCCTGAAGCAAAAAGTAGGCAACTACCCCGGCGTCACCGTCGAAAAGAAAGTCGGCACCGCCTATTCGCAGCACGGCCAACCCATCACCGTCATCGACCTGCCCGGCACTTACTCGCTCGCCGCCCGCTCGCCCGACGAGGCCGTCACCCGCGACGTGTTGCTGGGCCGCCGCGCCGACACCTCGACCCCCGATCGAATCCTTTGCATCGTCGACGCCACCAATCTTGAACGAAATCTCTATCTCGTTCATCAAGTTCTCGACCTAGGCCGCCCCGTTATCCTCGTGTTGAACATGATGGATCTCGCTGCGCGCGCCGGTCTCAACGTCCGCGCCGCCCGCCTCGAAAAAGAACTCGGCATCCCCGTCATCGCCTGCGAAGCCGTTCACGGCCGCGGCCTCATCGAGCTCAAACTCGCCATGAGTCGCCCCGATCTCCCGCTCGCCCGTCACGCCTGGGACATCCCCGCCGCCATCGCTCCCGCCGTCGGCGAACTCCAAGCCTCGCTCATCGCCCATGACCGCAAAGCCCCACTGCTGGCTCGCGCCGAAGCCCTCCTGCTCTTGACCGACCAAGACAGCGTGCGCGTCGCCGGTTCGTCGCCACTTAGTTCGCGCACCGCCGAGCTCCTCCGCGCTTGGCAAGAACGCTGGTCCGCCGCCGGCACGGACTGGGCCGGCACCCTCGTAAGTTCGCGCTACGATGCGATCGGCCAAATCGCCGCCCAGGTCGTCCTGCGCGACGGCACCGTCGGCCCCAGTGCTTCCGACCGAATCGACTCCGTCGCCACCCACCCGTTTTGGGGCTGGGCCGTCTTGGGCACCGTGATGACGTTGCTCTTTTTGAGCATCTTCACCCTCGCCGAAGGGCCGATGAACTGGATCGATGCCCACATCGCTTCACTCGCCGACGCCGTCAAAACTGCGCTGCCGCCCGGCGATCTGCGCGACCTCATCACCGACGGTGCGATCGCCGGGGTGGGGGGAGTGATCATTTTTCTCCCACAGATTTTGATTCTCTTTTTCTTCATCGGCCTCCTCGAAAGCACCGGCTACATGGCGCGCGCCGCGTTCATCATGGACCGGCTCATGAGTCGGGTCGGTCTCAACGGCAAAAGCTTCATCCCCATGCTCAGCTCCTACGCGTGCGCCATCCCCGGCATCATGGCCACACGCACCATCGAGGATCCGAAAGATCGGCTCGTCACCATCCTCGTCGCGCCGCTCATGAGCTGCTCCGCGCGTCTGCCTGTTTATCTGCTCATGATCGCCGCCCTCGTGCCCGGCGACCGCGTACCGCTTCCGACCAAGGTGGGAATCATGATTCTCATGTACGCGCTCGGCACCTTCGGCGCGTTTTTCTTCGCCTGGCTCTTCAAGCGCACGCTGCTCAAAGGCGCGCCGCCGCTCATGATCATGGAGCTGCCGCCCTACCGGCTCCCGCGCCTCAAAGACGTCGCGCAACACATGGTCGAGCGCGGTTGGCTCTTCGTGCGCCGCGCCGGGACCGTCATCCTCGGGATCAGCATCATCCTGTGGTTTCTCTCCGCCTATCCCAAGGCCCCCGAAGGCACGCCACCCACCCAACAGCTCGCCCAAAGCTTCGCCGGCCAAGCCGGCCACGCCCTCGAACCTTTGATCAAACCGATCGGTTTCGACTGGCAGATCGGCATCGGCCTCATCACCTCGTTTGCCGCCCGCGAAGTCTTCGTGAGCACAATGAGTGTCGTCTTCAACGTCGAGACCACCGACGACGACACAACCCCGCTCCGCCAAGCCTTGCTCGCCGCCAAATGGCCCGACGGTCGCCCCCTCTTCACGCCGCTCGTCTGCTTCACGCTCATGATCTTCTACGTCTTCGCGATGCAATGCATGAGCACCATCGCCGTCGTAAAACGCGAAACCAACGGCTGGAAATGGCCGATCTTCCAAACCTGCTATATGACCGGCACCGCGTGGATTCTTTCCTTCGTCGTTTATCAAAGTGGCCGCGCCCTCGGCTTCTGATCGCCCGCCATGTCGCCCGCCGTCCAATCCCTCGCTGCCCTCGTGCTCGTCGGCCTCGCCGCGAGCTGGCTCGTACTCCGGGCCTGCGCAAAAAAGAAAAATTCTCGCTGCGGCGGCGACTGCGGTTGCTCCACGCCCGATCCCAAACTTCGCCCGCCCGCCCGCTGATCGGATCTCGCTAGAGGCACCCAGCGGCGACCGCTACGCCGCGCGCGGTCCATGCCACCGTCCGCACCCAATTCGTTGCCACCAGCCGTCCGTGCGCACCCGCGTCGAACCCTTGCTCCAACTTCCGGTGCAGCGGCGCTTGCACGATCAACGTCGAGAGCCAGTTGACCCCAATCAGCCCCAGCGAAATCAAAAACCAGCCGCTGCGTTCTCCCGCCCATAGCAGCCACGCCGCGCTCCCCAGCTCCGCCACCATCAAAGGTCCCACGATCCACGATATTCGCCGCGTGTAGTCCGCGTGATACGCTCCGAACTCCAACCGCCCCACCGCCGCGAACTGCGGATAAATCACGATCTGCACTATCCAGATCAGTCCGATCAAGGCCCAGGTCACCGCCAGGTGGATGATTTCAACCATGCCCCGACGTTACGGCTTTTCCCTCTGGAAACAATCTCGGGTTATTCCAGAAACTTGCCCTTGTCCGAATCCTGACGGGCTTTTTGCTCTCGCGTTCTTCACTTCAAACCAACGCGCCCATGGACCCGTCCGTCATCCTCTTTCCCTTCGCCGACTACTGGTGGTTCTACGCCGGTTTTACGCTCTTCGTGCTCGGCATGTTGGCGCTGGATCTCGGTGTTTTTCACCGCGATTCCCACGAAGTTAACTTCAAAGAAGCGCTCATCTGGAGCATCGTCTGGGTCAGTCTCGCGCTCATCTTCTGTTACGGTTTTTGGTCGTATGCCCAATGGAAGCTTCCCCAGGATCCCCGCCTGCTCGCCGCCGGTCTCACCGCCGGCCAAGCCGCCATCCTCGCCAACCAAACCGGCCTTGAATTTCTGACGGGCTACGTCGTCGAAAAATCCCTCTCCGTCGATAACGTCTTCGTCTTCGTCGTCGTGTTCACCTACTTCGCCATCCCGGCCAAGTATCAACACCGGGTCCTCTTTTACGGTATCCTTGGGGCCCTGATTTTCCGGATTATCTTTATCTCGCTCGGGGCCGTGTTGATGCAGTTCCACTGGGTCATCTGGCTCTTCGGCGCGTTTTTGATCCTCACCGGCATAAAAATTCTTTTCGCCCCCGAGAAACCCATCGATCCGGAAAAAAATCCCGTCATCCGGCTCCTTCGGAAAATGATCCCGGTCAGCCCTCAGCTCGACGGCCAAAATTTCTTCACCCGCAAAAACGGTATCCTCCACGCCACCCCGTTGTTTGTGGGTCTCGTCTTCCTTGAGGTCACCGACATCATTTTCGCCGTCGATTCCGTGCCCGCGATCTTCGCGATCACCAAGGAACCGCTGATTGTTTTCACCTCAAACGTCTTCGCCATCCTCGGCCTGCGCGCGATGTTCTTTATGCTCGCCGGCGTGATGCACAAGTTCCGCTTCCTCAAATACGGCCTCGGCCTGATCCTCGTCTTCGTCGGCCTCAAGATGGTCTGGCTCAACGACGCCTTCGACGGAAAATTCTCCATCACTTGGTCGCTCGGGATCATCGGCACGTTGCTCACAATTTCCATCGTGGCGTCGCTCGCCATTCCGCCCAAGACGGAGGCTAAACCCCCAGGTGCTGCCTGAGGCGTGAAATCAGTTCGATGATGGCGGTCGCGAACAACGCGAAGTAAACGACCGTCGCGACCAAGAACCCATAGGCGGCGACCACCGCCACACCGTCGCGCTCCATCACGCCGAGCATTCCGAACACGATCACCAACGCCGGCAGCGTGTTGGTGAAGGGAAAGCCGCTCAGTGGCAGCAGTAGCAGTCCAGCCCCGGCGCACACCATGCACATATGAACGAAACGCATCGCGTTGCCCTCCGTCAGCCAGAGCCAGCGCGGCCGCAGTCTCTTTTCAATCCAACCGATCAGTTTGCTCGCCCCTTCGAGCACCGCCCGGAAAAATTTCGGCGGCAATTTTACCTTCAGCAAACGCTGCGGCAACCAGGGCGGCCGACCGAGCGCAAAGCACCCCGCCAAAGCCAAGATCGCCAAACCAAACGGCGTCGATAATCCCGGGATCGCAATCGGCGCGCAGAAGGGCAGGGCAAGAATGATGATCAACAGCGCCGAAGCCCGCGCCCCAAGCGCGTCGATGATCTCTTGCAGCGTTACCTCGTGGTCTTGGAATCGCGCCGCGAGCGCGTACAACTCGTCGGAGAATTTTTTAAGCGGATCGGGCGTGGGCGTCGTCATGAAAAAAAATCAAGCGGGGCAGGGCAGGGGAGAATCCACGGCTACGTGCCGCGTTTGTTGCCGTAGAGTTCGATGTGCAACCGGTGCGCATAGCGGTAACCGCGCGCTTTGCACACCTCACCGAGCCACCCCGCCCGCTCGCGCATCGCCTCCAGCGTGCGCGCTTCGGGCATCAATTGCACCTTATGCCGCGGAATATCCCGCTTCAACGAAGCCAACATTCCTTCCAGCTCCTCCACATCCGAAGGCGCCGCGACCACAAATTTAAACTGATAGTCGCAACCCGCATCGAGCCACGCCCGTACCACGGTCGGCTGCCAACGCGTCGCCTCATGTTTTTTCCGCCACACCCCGTGCTCCGCCCCCTGCGGCGCCGAATTGAGCAACTTCGGTGACATCGACGCCAGATCGCACGCGACCGCTTCCGGAGCCACCGTCGCCGCCGTCTCGATCGTAATGTGATAGCCCAGCTCCTTGAGCGCCGCCGCCAGCTCGCGGATTTCTTTCGCGATCATCGGCTCACCGCCCGTCAACACCACGTGCCGCGCCGCGCGATGCGACTGCACCGCCGCCACGATGTTATCCACCCTCATCGTCGTCCCCTCGGGATTCCAAGAGGCATACGGCGTGTCGCACCACGCGCAGCGCAGATTACACCCGCTCGTCCGCACAAAAACCGACGGCACCCCGCTCAATGCCCCTTCACCCTGCAACGAATAAAAAATCTCAGAAATCAGCATCGCTCGAAAGTTAAATAACCCCGGGCTTACTCGGCAACACCCCCGTCTCCGCATACCCCGTCGGATCACTTACCCCGGCGAGTTCAAACGCCTCGCGACGCTCCACACACGTCCCGCACTTCCCGCAATGCACGTCGCCGCCCTTGTAGCACGACCAAGTCCGCCCAAAATCTACCCCCAACTTCGCTCCCGCCACCGCGATCTCCGCCTTCGTCATCGCGATGAACGGCCGCAGTAATTTCACCTCCGCATACGTGCCGAGCCGCATCGCGTCACCCATCGCCCGCATAAATTCTTCTCGGCAATCCGGGTAGATCGCATGGTCGCCGCCGTGCGCCGCGATCACGAGTCCCTCCGCCCCCCGGCTCTCCACCAAGCCCGTCGCCACCGCCAACATGATCGCATTCCGAAAGGGCACCACCGTCTGCTTCATGTTCGCCGCCTCATAGTGTCCGTCCGGAATTTCGCCCCCATTCTTCAATAGGTCCGACGCAAACAACCGGCTCACAAAGTCTAGGGCCACGATCTCATGCCTCACCCCCACCAGCGCCGCCTGCTCCGCCGCAAACGGAATCTCCCGGTGGTTATGCTTCGCCCCGTAGTCGAAGCTCACTGCTGCCACCACCACATGCTCCCGCCGCGCCCAATGCAGCGCCACCACCGAATCCATTCCCCCCGAACAAAGCACGACCACGTTCATTCACCTTACTTGGCCACGGATTTTTCGAAAAGTCACAGTCAGAAATCAGCGCATTTCCACCGCTACCCGGCTTTGGATTCTTGCGCCTCCCGCGCCTTTTTGCGGCCCTTTTCTCATGCTCATCTTTCACGACCCCCTGTGCGCAGCCTACGGCTCCGCCATGCGCCCCGAACAGCCCGCCCGCGTCACCCGTTCGGTTGCACACCTCCGCGCCGCCCATCCCGATTGGGAATTCCGCGTTCCGGCCCCCGCAACCTCAGTCGCCGACGCGACCTTGCTGCTCGCTCACACCCCCGCCCACCTGCGCCGCCTCGACGAAACCCGCGACTTCGACGCGGACACGCCTTTCTTTGACGACATCGCCGCCCACGCTCGCCGCGCCGTGTCCGCCGCTCTCGCCGCCGCCGCCCACGCGCTCGCCCGGCGCTCGCCCGCTTTCGCCCTCATGCGTCCACCCGGCCATCACGCCACCGCCGCCACCGCCATGGGCTTCTGCTACCTCAACTCCATCGCCATCGCCGCCCTTCATTCACACCACCAGCTCGGTCCTCGCCGCGTCGCCGTTTGGGATTTCGACGCCCACCACGGCAACGGCACCGAAGCCATCCTTCACGCCCACGCCGACACCCCGACGTTCTTCTTCGCGTCAGTCCACCAACACCCTTGCTACCCCGGCACCGGAGTCACCGATCTCGGGCCCCGCACCCGCAACTGGCCTGTCGGCCCCCGCACTCCACGGCCCCAACATCTCGCCGCGCTTCGCGCTTCGCTCGACGCTATTATCGCCTTTCAACCCGACCTGATTCTCGTCTCCGCCGGCTTCGACGCCTACGCTCGCGACCCCATCACCACCATGACCCTCGAAGCCGCCGACTTCGCTACTCTCGGTACCTGGCTCGCCGAAACTCGCGCCCACCACGCCATCCCGTCGGCCGCGGTTCTCGAAGGCGGCTACAGCTCCGATCTGCCTGAACTCATCGATTCATTTCTCACCGCTTGGTCCGCTCCCGCTTGATCTTCCCGTTCCCTCACCACACTCCCCCGGCCAATTTTTACCCCAACTTCATTTTCCGCACTCGCCCTCCACCGAACCGCCGCCCACGCTTTTTGCCTGTCGAGATGATTTCACGTTTACTGTCTCCTTCCGTTCGCCGTTTTTTCGGCGTCAACTCCACCGCCACCACGGCCCCCGCCGCGGCCCATCCCACTTCGCGTCATCCTACGCGTCCGACTCACTACAAGCTGCTCGACCGCCCCGGCTCCCTCGCTCCGCTCTTGGCCGCCCTCAACCGCGTCGACGAGGTCTTCCTCGATACCGAGGCGGACAACATGTTTCACTACAAGGTCCGGCTCTGCCTGCTCCAATTCTATGTCGACGGCGAAGTCTACCTCGTGGACGCCCTCGCACCCGACCTCGATCTCACGCCCCTCTGGGACCGACTCGCCCACGTCCACCTCGTGATGCACGGCAGCGATTTCGATCTGCGCCTGTTGCATGACCGCTGTGGCTTCCGCGCCAAGAGCATCTTCGACACCATGCTCGCCGCACAACTGCTCGGCCGCCAACGCATCGGTCTCGCCGCCCTTCTCGAAGAACACTTCGGCATCACCGCCGACAAATCCGGTCAAAAAGCCAACTGGTCCCGCCGACCCATCGTCCCGAAGCTGCTCGACTACGCTGCCCTCGACGTCTGGCACCTCCCCGGCCTACGCGACATCCTTACCCGCGGACTCGCCGACCTCGACCGGCTCGATTGGCTCGACCAACAATGCCGCGCCCAAATCCAAGCCGGCACCGAGGGCTTCGCCCCCGCCACCGAGCACGATTGGCGCATCGGCCGCAGTGAACGCCTCCGCGGCCTCGGCCAACCCGTGCTCCACGCCATCTGGCACTGGCGTGAAACCACGGCCGAACAGATCGACACTCCGCCGTTTAAAGTCTGCAACAACGACCTCCTACTCGACATCGCCTACGCGGCCGAAGACGGCCAGACGGCGGAGGCCATTTTAACCCAGGTGAATCTCGGCAAACGCCATGACCGGCTCATACCCGCTCTCTCCGCCGCTCTCCGCCGCGGCTTCGAGACCGATCCCTCCACGCTACCTCGCCGCCCCGGCCGCGACGCCGGACGCCGCTCACTCAACCAGTCCGAACTTGCCCGCCTCGACCGCATCAAGGAAGACCGCGACCGCATCGCCACCCAGCTTGCTATCGAAGCAACCTTGATTGCAAACCGCGCCCAACTTTCCCACCTTGCCCAAATCCCGTCCGACCTCGATGACATTCTCCTACCTTGGCAAGCCTCCCTCCTTCGCTCCATCCCATCCCTAAAATCCGACTGATCTTCGCTATGAAATCATCGCTCCGCCCCGCTCTGGTTCTACTCACATTCACGGTGCTATTCAGCGCCGGTTGCGCCACCCGCACCACGCCGTCCGGCGGCAAAGAAACCTCACTCCTCGGCGGGGCCCTCACCGTCGCCACCAATTCTTTCCAACCCCCCGCCGCCACCACCGCAGCGGTCGATACCACCAAACTCGCCGGCCAAGGTAACCCCTCCGGCGCCAAAACCACGCTCCTCTGGGGCCTCATCACCCTCCACGATTATTAAGGTGGAGCCCGATGTCCTCATCGGGCTTCTATCCAACCCCCGACACCCATCCAACCCCGCCACCCGCGGGGTTTTTCTTTGCCCCGCCGCATCCTACCGCAAACCTGCCGCCCCGTGACCGCTCCCGCCGAGAACAACACCAACATCGCCCGCCACCTCGCGCTCATGGCCGCCGCGTCACCCACCACCGCTGCCTTAAAAATTCCCCGCGGCCGCACCACGGCCGGCGCTATCGACTACCTCACGCTCACCTTCTCCGAACTCGCCGCCGAAGTCGCCGCCTGGCAACTCCGTCTCACCACCGCCGGCGTGCAATCCGGCGACCGCACGCTGCTGATGGTGCGCCAAGGCCTGCCGCTCATTGCCTCAGCCTTCGCCCTCTTCTCCCTCGGTGCCGTGCCGGTCGTGATCGACCCCGGCATGGGCCTCAAAAACTTCCTCGCCTGCGTCGCCCGCTCCCGCCCCAGCGCCCTCGTGGGCATCCCGCTCGCACGCATCCTCAGCCACCTCTTCCGCCCCACATTTTCTTCCATCAAGCACCGCATTCCCGCCGGCAGCGCGCTCACCTCCCGCCTCACCCGACCCGACCTCCAAAACCCGAAACCCTTGGTCGTCGCCAACCGCAAGACCTCGGATCTCGCCGCCGTATTGTTCACGAGCGGTTCTACCGGCGCACCGAAAGGCGTCTGCTATGAACACGGTCACTTCGACGCTCAGGTCCGCCTCATCCGCGCCACTTACTCGATCCAACCCGGGGAAATTGACCTGCCGCTTCTACCGATCTTCGCCCTCTTCAATCCCGCCCTCGGGATGACCACCATCGTCCCAGAAATCGACCCCCGCCGACCCGCCGACCTCAATCCCGCCCACCTCGTTCAGGCCATCCGCCAAGAGAACGTCACCCACTCTTTCGGCTCACCCACGCTCTGGCACAAAATCGGCGCTCACTGCGTCGCCGAGCACATCACCCTGCCGACCATTCGCCGCATCCTCTGTGCCGGTGCCCCCGTCCCCGCCTCGCTCTGGTCCACGTCCCAGTCCTTTCTGCCCAACGGCCAACTCCACAGCCCCTACGGCGCCACCGAATCACTCCCTCTCTCCACCATTTCCTCGGCCGAAGTTCGTCACCTCTTAAGTGACAAAGGCCATTCACCCCTCGGCGCCTGCGTCGGTCGCCCGGTCGCCGAGATCACCATCAAGATCATCGCCCCCACCGACACTCCGCTCCCCGACCTCACCTCCGCCCGCGAACTCCCTCCCCGAGAAATCGGCGAAATCATCGCCACCGGTCCCGTCGTGACCCAATCCTACGACGCCTTACCCGAATCGACCGCGCTCGCAAAAATTTCCTCGCCCGGCGGCATTTATCACCGTCTCGGCGACTGCGGTTACCTCGACGACGACGGTCGCCTCTGGTTTTGCGGCCGCAAAATCGAACGCGTCACAACCGCCCAAGGCCTCCTTTATACCGAACCCTGCGAGCAGATTTTCCGCACCCATCCCCGCGCCGCCCGCTGTGCCCTGATCGGTCTCGGCCCCGCGCCCGACCAACTCCCCGCGATCGTGGTTGAAACCTCCGTGCTCAATTCAACCGAAGCCCATGCCCTCGCCCATGAACTGCGCGAACTCGCTCTGACCTCGCCCTACACCGCCGCCATCAAACGCTTTTTTTTCCACCCCAAATTCCCCGTCGACGTCCGCCACAACGCCAAAATCCACCGCCTCACGCTGACGTCCTGGGCTCGCACCGCCAAAGGCTACTAAAGCGACCCCAACCGGTCGCACCATTTTTTCAAACCGTCGCCATTGCCCGGTTTTCTAGGCCCGCAGTCCTTTCTGGTTTTCCGTCCATTCCGTGTATTCCGTGTCTTCCGTGGGCAATACCTCCACTCTTGTCACCGGCGGTACCGGCTTCCTCGGCCGCCATCTCGTCGAGCGCCTGCTCGCTGCCGGCCGCCCCGTCACCATTCTCGGCCGCACCCCCGCACCCGACCTTGAAAGACGCGGCGTCCGTTTCATCCGCGCGTCGCTCGACGACGCCAGCGCCGTCGTCGCCGCTTGCACCGGCATCGATACCATTTTTCACGTCGCCGCCAAAGTCGGCGTCTGGGGCCCCTACCAAGAATTCTTCAAAGCCAACGTTCTCGGCACCCGCGCGCTCCTCGACGGCGCCCGCACTCACGGCGTCCGCCGCTTTATCCACACCAGCACACCGAGCGTCGTCTATAACGGCCAAGCCCTCGCCGATGCGGATGAATCCCTGCCTCTCACTACAGATTGCCCCAGCCCGTATCCTCTCACCAAAGCCATCGCCGAACGCGAAGTCCTCGCTGCCAATTCCCCCAACCTACGCACCGTCGCCCTTCGACCGCATCTTATCTGGGGTGTCGGTGACCCGCACCTCGTTCCCCGCGTGCTCGCCCGCGCCCGCGCCGGCCGCTTGCGCATCGTGGGCGACGGCCAAAATAAAGTGGACATGGTCCACGTCGAGAACGTCACCGACGCCCACCTCCTCGCCGAGCGTGCTCTCATCGCGCACCCTCAGGACCCGTTTCACCCAAAAGGTGACTCTAATCCCGTGGCCGGCCGGGCGTATTTTATAACCAACGGCGAGCCTGTGCTCCTTTGGGATTGGATCAACGCCCTCCTCACGGCACTTGGTGAACCACCGATCACCCGGCGCCTCTCCCTCCGCACCGCCTCCACCATCGGGGCGATGTGCGAGACCCTCTGGCGCACGCTCCCGCTCCGCGGCGAGCCGCCCATGACCCGCTTCATCGCCGCCGAGCTCGCCAAAGACCATTGGTTCAACCTCGACGCCGCCCGGCGCGATCTCGGCTACGTTCCACGCATCTCGATGGCCGCCGGCACCGCCGCTCTCATCGCTTCCCTCCGCGCCTCCCGCCCATGACCACTGCCCGTCAGATTCTCCCGCCCGCGCTCGCGATGTCAGCCATCGTGCTCGTTTCCAACCTCCTCGTGCAATTCCCCATCAACCCATGGCTCACGTGGGGCGCATTTTCCTATCCCGTCGCCTATTTTGTGACCGATGTGTGCAACCGCACATCCGGTCCTTCCGTTGCCCGCCGCGTGGCTTGGATCGGCTTCGCCGTCGGCCTCATTCTTTCCGCCGTCTTCGCGCCGCTCCGCATCGCGCTCGCCTCCGGCACCGCCTTCATCGTCTCCCAACTGTTGGACGTCTCTATCTTCAACCGCCTCCGTCAAAAAACCTGGTGGCAAGCTCCGCTCTTCGGCTCCGCGGCCGCTTCCATCGTGGATACCTCTCTTTTCTTCGGCATCGCATTTGCCGGTTCGGCCATCGCTTGGCTCCCGCTCGCCGCCGGCGATCTCGGCGTAAAACTCTTTATGGCACTCGCCCTTTTGCCGCCCTACCGGTTGCTCGTCACCCGGCTCGCCGGCCGAAATTAGTCATCAGCTCGGCGTAGATTTTTGCGCTGGCGATCAATTCCTTCACCTTCGCCCGTTCATCCACGCCGTGGTAATCCACGCCGCCCGGGCCGTAGCCGAGCGTCGGAATCTTCAACTCCGAGGCGAAGAAGTGCATGTCGTTAAATCCGGTCGAAACATTAAACTTGGCCGGCGCGCGCCTCACCCGCGCCACCGTCTCCGCCATCGCCGCAAAAAACGGATGCTCCGGCGGCGTGAAGCAGGCAAAGTTCTCCGATATCTTCAGCACCGATATCCGACACTCGGGAATTTTTTTCGCCGCCGCCGCCAGCGCTGCTCTTAACTCCTTTTCCGCCGCCGCGTGGTCTTCAATCGCGAGCACCCGCCGATCAATCGTAAACGTCGCCGTTGCCGACACGGTATTGATCTTAGCGCCCTCGCCGCAGCCAAAAACTCCCCCCACGTTGATCGTCGGCACCATGGTCTTGCCCTCGGGGGTCTTAAATTTCCGCCGCGCGAGTTCCCGTTTGTGTCCCTCCAATCCGAGCACCAACGCCGCCATTTTCTCGAGCGCATTGATCCCGCGCTCCGGAATCGAACCGTGCGCCGGCTTGCCGTGCACCGTTACTTCTAGCCACACCACACCGTTGTGCCCGCAACACACGGTCGGACCTTCGCCCCCTTCCATCACCACCGCGTAGTCCGGCTTGATCGGCGCGTGCCGCACCAGCCAACCCGTGCCCAGCGCCGAATCGGTCTCTTCATCGGCGGTGAACGACACTTCGATATTCAGTTGCGGCGTCGTGCCTGTCGCCTGCATCGCCTCCAGCGCCATCAACAGGCTCGCAATCGAGCCCTTCATGTCCGCCGTGCCACGCCCATAGATCCAACCTTTCTCCACCGCGCCGCTAAACGCACTGCCGTGCTTCCACTTTCCCGAAACCGGCACCACATCATAGTGCGCATTGAAGTGCAGCGACTGCTTCGCTCCGCGCACCGCAAGTTTTCCCAACACGTTGAAACGCGGAAACGCGTGTTGCCCCCCCGGCAAGGAGCGCTTGAGCACAGCGGTTGGAATCCGAAACCGCTGCGCCTTGAGCCCCAACTCTGCCAGCTCACGGGTCAGTCCGGCCGTGATCAGGTCGTAATTCTCTCCCGGCGGGTTGACCGTCGAAATCCCGATCAGTTTCCGCAGTCGGCGGAGCAACCCGGCGGGATTGCGATCGATGTAGGCAGCGGGCGTCATGGCAAAAAGAGGCTTACCGCGGCCGCGTCAGCTCGATGTAAGCGAGACGACCAATGGTCAGCGTCACCATCGTCAGAAATACCGGCCGGATGAAGCGAGTGCCTTTTTTCACCACCAGTCCCGCGCCCACCCGCGCCCCCAGCAATTGGCCTACCGCCATCACTCCGCCCGCTAACCAGTGGATCTGCCCGCCAGCCGCAAAGACGAGCACCGCCGTCAGATTGCTCGCTGCGTTCATGACTTTGGTCTGACCCGTCGCCGCCAAAAAATCCTGTCCCAGCAACCCCACCAACGCGATGGTCCAAAACGATCCCGTGCCCGGTCCGAACACACCGTCGTAAAAACCCAAACCCAGACCCGCTACGCCCCAAAACAGATTCGGCGCCAACCGCGGCCTCCGTTTCTCGCGGCCCAATTCCGGTTTGAAAATCGTATAAACAAGAATCGCCGCCAACAGCCATGGAATCATCACGCCAAGCCGACTCGCATCGATTCGTTGCACCGTCCACGCCCCGGTCAGCGCTCCGATCAGCGTCCAGACGACACCCTGACGGCAACTGCGCCAATCAATCACGCCGCTTTTCGCGTAATGCACCGCCGCCGCCGCACTGCCAAAGAACGCCTGAAGTTTGTTGGTCCCCAACGCGAGCGGCACCGGAAAACCGGCCGTCAGCAGCGCAGGCAAAGCAATCAACCCGCCTCCCCCCGCGATGGCATCCACCAAACCCGCCACCAAGGCGGCAAGAAACAGAAAAAAATACACCCACGCTTCCAGCTCCATGAACTCAAGCTCCGCTAATTTTTTCCAAAACGAAAGCTCCGAGCACGCCGAGGCCTGACGCCGCAGTAAATTGCCTCACTTTTCCGCGATGATTTTTGACAGGCATATCCCCGCCCAACAGAACGATGCCCAATATGAGTTTGGCCGATCTCCGCAAAGACTACACCCTCGCCGGTCTCGCCGAAAAAGACCTCGCGCGCGATCCGTTCCGCCAATTTGAAAAATGGTTTCAGGAAGCCGAAGCCGCCAAACTTGCCGAACCCAACGCCATGACGTTGGCCAC
>CAMBRG010000014.1 GCA_945869845.1 Opitutus sp. GAS368
CGCTCTTCGTCCGCGAAAGCATGAAGACCTCGCTCACGACCTACCGTATCCATGTCGGCGATTACCCGTCCACGTCGGACGGCATCCAAGCCCTCATCGCCGCTCCGGCCAATAAAGCCGATCGGTGGCGCGGCCCTTATATCCAGGGCAACAAGGTTCCGCTCGACCCGTGGGGCGAGGCTTACCAATACCGTTCCCCCGGCACGAAGAACAAAGGCGGCTATGATCTGTATTCCAAAGGCCCGGACAAAGTGGACGGCAACGAAGACGACATCGGCAACTGGGATGCCCCGGCTGCGCCCGCCAAGTAATCCATGACCGAGTCAGGCCACCGGCTCCCGCCCGTCGGAGCGACTGCCGGGGTAGGGCAGGGTCTTCGACCCGCCCCTCCGCGCCGCGCCGGATTCACGCTGCTTGAGATTCTTCTCACGCTCGCGCTCATCGGCCTTTTGGCCGGCGCCCTGATCGGCGGTTCCTCCGCGTTGATTTCCGAGCGCGCCCCCTCGGCCAACGATGTCTTTTGGTCGGCCGTGCGCACCGCCCGCAAGACGGCTCTGAATTCGCAGCGCGACATCGCGTTTCGTTTCGACGACAAGGCCAAGGCGTTTGTGCTCACCTCGTTTGACGGGGTTGCGAGCCCCGTTCCCATCCCCGAAGCGCCGGCCGACCTAGGGGTTGATTTCCTTTCCACCCAACGCACGGGCGGTTTGATTTTGCTCGGTGGCAGCGTCGTCGAGACGGAGCCGCTGCCCGGCGGTGTCACGTTTTACTCCGACGGCACCTGCACGGGGTTTCGCCTGCAAATCAGGCTCAACGGCGGCGCCAGCATCATCGCGATCGACCCTTGGACTTGCGCGCCCGTCATCCCGCGCGCCCCAAACCCGTGAAGCATCGATCAGCCAAATTTCGCTCCGGCTTCAGCCTCCTCGAGGTGCTCGTCGCGCTCATGATCTTCGGTTTGGCCGCCGTCGTCCTCGGCTCGACCTACGTCAACGTCCTCAACAGCTACGAGGCCGTCTCCCGCGGCAACACTCGCGACGAAGACGTCGCCTTCGCCCGCGCCCAACTCCTCGCCGAATCTGATCGCGCCAAGGTCGAGGCCGGGGCCGAGTTTGAGGCCACCGAGGGCCGCCGCGTGCGCTGGAGCGCCACCTTGGCCAGCACCACGCTCCCCGACCTCTTTGCCGTGACCTTCGTCTGCGAGATCGCCGATAACGCCAAAGGCGGTGATCCGCAGCAGACGACCCAGGTGTTCACCGTCCTTCGGCCCACGTGGTCCGACGCCGTCGAGAAAACTCAACTCCGCCAAGCCGTGCAGGACCGCATCGCGGAAATCCAAGGGAAGACCAAAAAATGATTTCGCACCGCCCTCATTTCGAGGTGACCCCGCGACCTCTGCCCGCGCGCGATCTCCGAGCCCGCTTCGCTTTTCGCATCCAATCAAAAATCAAGCGACCGAGCGCAGCGACCGTTCAGCATCCAAAATCGAGAACCCAATCCGCCTTCACCCTCCTCGAAATTCTTCTGTCCCTCGCCTTGGTCGCGATGCTGCTCGTCGCGATGAACACCTTCGTGTTTTCGATGGGCGAACTCTGGGGTAAGAATACCGACGTCCGCCTTTTCGAGCAACACGTCCGCGCCGTCACGCGGGCGCTCGAGCGCGAACTCCGCGCCGCGACCCTGCCGCCCGCCGCGCGCGCCAACGCCTCGCCGGTCGCCCCGCAGGAAATCCGGCCCACCGGCGGCGCGACCGATACACTGCTCACCTTTGAGCTGCCCGCCGGCACCCGTCTCATCACTTGGCCCGGTCCCGCCCTGCCCGAGGTGGTCTGCTCGCTCCAAGCGCGGCCGCAGGAGGGCCTCGTGCTGCTCTGGCACTCCCGGCTCGAAACCCGTTTCGACGCCGACCCGCCACGCGAGACGGTGCTCACGCCTTTCGTCACCGCACTGGCCTACGACTACTACGACGTGGCGCTCAGGCGGTGGACCACCGAGCCCGCGCTCAAAAAAGAAAACAACGGCCAGGCCACCGCGCCCCAGCGGCTCCGGCTGAAATTCGCTCACGGCAAACTCACCCGCGAGACCGTGGTCGCCCTCGGCAATACGCCCCAAGGTCTGCCCAATTTTTGATGAATTTTCGATTTTCGATTTTCGATGCTCGATTACGCTTCGGCCCGACCCCGGCGTTGGCTGTTCGCGGGCGTCCGCAATCGACCTTCGAGACTCCACAATCGGAAATCCCGACGCGCCCGCAGCGCGCGTCCGTCCTCGTGATCGTCATGGTCACGCTGATTTTTACTGCGCTGGCGCTCACCGTCTTTCTGGAAAAAGCCTCCAACGACCTCATCGTCGAGGCCCGTGAGGCCGACACGCGTCGCCTCCGCCAAGAAGCCTACTCCGCGCTCGAGACCACGCTCGCCGTGCTCGAACAGTTTCGCGCCGCGTTTAACGGCCTCCACTCCTCCGCCGAGGGCTGGGCCGATCCGCTCGGGTTCGCCGGCTACGCCCCGGCCGACGGCTGCACGGTCGAAGTCAGTTTCGAAGACGAGAGCGGCAAACTTTCCTTGCCGCGCGCCACCGGCGTCCAGCTCCAGAATCTTTTTATCGCCTGGGGCCTCACCACCTCCGACTCCGAGAAGCTCGCCGATTCGATCCTCGGTTGGAAGCAGCGCAACCACACCTACACCACCGCCCTTTCTCCCGCCTACGAACAATCCGTCGTGCCCTACACGGAGCCCCGCCGGTCCCTTCGCTCCTATGAAGAACTGGCCGCCATCGAGTTTGCCCGCACCGTCTTCTTCGACGAAACCGGCCGCGCCACCGACCTCTATCGGCGCTTCGCCGAAAACGTTTCCCTCCTGAATTTCCGCGAGAGCAATCTTAACGGCGCCCGTCCCGATGTGCTCACCGCGGTCGGCGAATTCGATGAAACTCAAAAACGCCGGCTCGACGAATATCGCACCGGCACCGGCACCTCCGCGTTGACCGGTCCCGGCTGGTTCACCGCCGGCAACGACGCGAAAAAATTCCTCGGCGCCACCGGCCGCGCCAATGCCTTCGCCACCACCATTAGCGCGCTTCGGATCCGGGTGACCGTCCGCGCGGGTCGCTCCGAGTATCGCCTCAACGCCGTGGTCTCGCCCCAGGGTGGCGGTGCCACCAGCGTCGTCACCACCTCGACTGCCGCCCGGGCCAACACCCCCGAGAACGACGCCGAGAGCACTTCCAATGTCACCGCGACGGCCCAACCGTCGTCTCGACCCACGGGAGCCGCCACGGCCGCCGCCCCTCGTATCAACTATCCTTTCACCATTCTCCAGCTGGTCGAAAACGAACCGCTCCCTCCGCCACCCCCGCCGCCACCGTCTTGATCGGTCATGGCGGGCGGCGCGGCGACGCGGCAATCCTGCTCGCCGCGCCGTTTTCTCTCTCTTTCACTCTAATTTTCCTCTTTTTCCTTTCTGCGCATGAGCGACTCTCCTCTTAAATTTCTCCGGGCCGGTCCGCCGCCGCCCAAAGTCAGTCTTTTGCCCGACGCGCTGTTTTTTACCCGCGCCATTCCCATTGCCCCCGACACCCTGGCCGCCGACGTAGCCGCCCAGGTCGAGCTCGCCCTCGAATCACTCGCCCCGTTTCCCGTCGCCCAACTTTACCACGGCTACTATTTCCCGCCCGGGGCGACCGCCGCTTTGGTCTTCGCCTCCTATCGCCGTCGCTTCACCGCCGAGCAAACCGACCTTTGGTCCGACGCCGATCTCGTCCTTCCGACCTTTGCCGCCGTCCTTGGTGCGCCGCTGGACCCCGGCACGACCGTCATCATCACGCACGCCGAAAGTCTCACCGCGCTGCACTCCGTCGCCGACGGCCCGGCCCAGATTTTCACCGCGCCGTTGCCACCTGCGACCGACGACCCCGCCGCCAACGAGGCCGCGCTCGCCGCCGCCAAGACCGAGTTACTCCGCACGGTCGGCGGCAGCCTCAAGGTGCTCGACCTCGCCACGCTCCCGGTCGCTCAACCGGCCGCCAGCGACGGTGAGTTCACCTTTGTCGCTGGCGAAGTGATCTCGCGGCTCCCCGCTGCCACCGCTGCCGCCCTCGACGTGCGCGACAAGGTCGATCTCGGCGCCCGCCGCCGCGGTCTCGCCCGCGACCTCCTCTTTTGGCGGGTGGCCGTCGGCTGTGTCCTTGCGCTCGTCCTCCTCGCCGTGGGCGAACTGGTGCTCGGCGTGGGTCGGGCCACGTGGCAACAGGCCCGCCTCAAACAGGTCGCCGCGCAAAAACCCACGGTCGAAAAAATCATGAACGCGCAGACGCTCGCCACCCGCATCGAGGATTTGGCGACCAAGCGACTGCTCCCGATGGAGATGATCTCCCTCGTGGCGGGAAAAATCCCCGGCAACATCCGCTTCTCCCGCGTCACCACCGAGTCCAAAGATCTCGACCGCGCCGTCATCGAAGCCCGCACCGACAACAGCGGCGAGATCACCCTCTTCAAGACCGCGCTCGAAGGCCTGCCTGAAGTGGCCTCCGTCGAAATCAGCAGCCAGCGCAATTCGCCCGGCTCGCCCACCACCAGCTTCACCGTCACGACCACCTTCAAACCCGGCGCCGTCAAGCCGGCCGCTGCGCCATGATCCGCACCCTCCGCGCCCTCTTCCTCGCCCGCCTGCTCCGCGAAAAACTGCTGCTCGTGGCCTTCGCCGTCCTCGGCGTCGCCATGTGGTTCTCCGGCTTCAGCCACCGGGCCGGGGTCTTCTGGGGCGAGCAACGCTCCGCCACCGTCACCCTCGCCGAGCAGAAACAGTGGCTGGCGAACCGCGCCGCCATCGAAGCCGCCGCCCAAAAATCCGCCGGTCGGCTCGATCCCGCCAGCACGCTTGACGCGACCCGCCTCTACGCCGAAGTGGACAAGATCGCTCGCGACGCCGGCCTCAACCCCGGCCTCGGCGAGCAACGCGATGTGATCGGCGAGCAATTCTCGGTTCATTCCCTGCAAGTCACCGTGAACCGGGTGGACTGGGAGTCGTTGAAAAAATTCTACCTGAATCTTCAAGCGCGCTCGCCCTACATCGGCATCGAGCAATTCGCCCTCAACGCGCCGCCTGCCGGTTCGCCGCTCACCGCCGTCCTCCGCGTGTCGTCGGTTGAGGTCGCCAAGTGATACCCATGGCGAGAGCCAATCGGCGCGGCCTGACCGATCCTTTCGCATCTTTGTAAGGCTCGACCTCGGGTCGAGCCGTTCCGGGTGGCGGGCGCCGCAGAGGAAACGGCCTCACGCAAGGTGAGGCCCTACAATTAGAAATCGTCCGTGCAGAATCCGGTGGGGGACTCGACGCGCCGGGGTTTTGGGTCAAGGTAGGGCCATGGCCAAGACTGGGATGGGACCAATTCAAAGCGGGGCTGCGCAGATGGGCTGGAGCCTGGAGCACACTTACGCGCAGCTGCCCGGGGCGTTGCATGTCGCCGTCGCGCCCACGCCAGTGCGCGCTCCGCGGATGGTGGTTTTCAATCGCCCGTTGGCGATGGAACTGGGCTTGGAAGGCGAGCGGTTGGCGGGGCCCGAGGGGGCGGAGATTTTTTCCGGAAATTCCCTGCCGCCGGGCGCGGCGCCGCTGGCCCAGGCCTATGCGGGCCACCAGTTCGGGCACTTCGCGACGTTGGGCGATGGGCGGGCGATTTTGCTGGGCGAGCACATCACGCCCCGGGGCGAGCGTTTCGATGTGCAGCTAAAAGGCGCGGGGCCGACCCCGTTTTCACGTCGGGGCGACGGGCGGGCGACGCTGGGCGCCATGTTGCGGGAATACATCGTCAGTGAGGCCATGCACGCGCTGGGCATTCCCACCACGCGAAGTCTGGCGGTGGCGGGCACGGGAGAAGAGGTGTGGCGGCAAGATGGGGCGCGACCGGGCGCGGTACTCACCCGGGTGGCGGCGAGTCATATCCGCGTCGGCACGTTTGCGTGGGTGGCGGCGCGACGGGACGAGGCGCTATTGGCCGCGTTGGTGGACTATACGGTAAATCGTCATTATCCGGAACTCGCGGCGGCGAAGAACCGGGCTCTCGCGCTCTTCGAGGCGGTGGCGGAGCGGCAGGCGGCGCTGATCGCGCGGTGGATGCACGTGGGTTTCGTGCATGGAGTCATGAACACCGACAACATGGCGTTGTCGGGCGAGACGATCGATTACGGTCCCTGTGCATTTATCGACACGTATGATCCGGCGACGGTGTTCAGCTCAATTGACGCGCACGGGCGTTACGCGTTCGGCAACCAGGCCCG
The DNA here is from genome assembly GCA_945869845.1 of Opitutus sp. GAS368. GTDB lineage: Bacteria > Verrucomicrobiota > Verrucomicrobiia > Opitutales > Opitutaceae > Tous-C4FEB. The sequence continues at coordinate 6,278 of CAMBRG010000014.1, forward strand.
GATCGCGCAATGGAATCTGGCGCGCTTGGCGGAGGCGTTGTTGCCGTTGATCGACCCGGTGGAAACGGTGGCAGTCGAGCGGGCGAACGAGGCGATCGCTCGCTTTGGGCCGCGATGCCAATGGCACTGGTTGGCCGGGATGAGGCGCAAGCTGGGCTTGGCGAACGAAGAGGCCGAGGATGGGGCCCTGATCGAGACGCTGTTGGAGTGGATGCGGGCGACGAAGGCCGATTTCACGAACACGTTCACCGGGCTGGAAACGCTGGCGGTGGCCGACGCCGGTTTTGCGGAGTGGAAGGCAAGCTGGCTGGCGCGGCTGACGCGGCAGGCTCAGAGCAAAGAGGACGTGATGCGGCTGCGCCGGGCGAATTGTCCGGCGGTCATTCCGCGCAATCATCAGGTCGAGGCCGCGCTCGCGGCGGCCGAGCAGGGCGACCTGACGGTGATGGAGCGACTGCTGGCGGCACTGGCCGCGCCCTACGATTACGGCGTGGCGGCGGCGGTCTACCGGGAACCGGCACCGAATGGCGGTGCCGGGTATCAGACCTTCTGTGGAACGTGAGGCGGCCCGAGGTCTGGGCCAGACTCACGGGCAAGATGCCCGTGCCACGTTTCTAACCTTTGACGGCTTGGCTCCGGCTCAGAATTTCTTCGTCACGTCCAAGTAAAGGAAGCGCGGGAGGAAAGAGCTGGTGGCTTCGCCGTAGCCGGTGGAGGACGCGGTGAGGGGCGGATTCCGGTCGAAGATGTTGTTCGCGCCGAAGGTGACTTTCGTCGCGTACGGCAAATCGTAGCTGAGTTGCACGCCGGTGATCGTCTGCTGTTTCACGCGCACGAGGCTGGGGGCGAGATCGGCGAAACCAGAGATGTAGTCGGCCGTGACGCCGGCGCCCAGTTTGCCGCGTTGCCAAGCGATGCCGGCGTTGCCGCGGAAATTGGGAACTTCGAAGGTGCGGATGGTCTCGACGGTGGGCAGATCGGCGCGGGAGCGGATCTTCGAGTGATAGGTGCGGCTGCCGGCGGCGCGCACGGTGAATTGGCCGAATTGGGCGGTGGAGAATTTGTATTCGGCGCTCACATCGAGACCGCTCGTTTCCGCGGTGCCGAAATTGCCAGTGACGGTGCGGATGCGAAGAATCTCGCCGGGCAGGCCGTTGGCGGTGTCGCCCGCGGTGGGGGCGGCGCGGTCCACAAAGCCGGGGAAGAGCGTCGGGTTGGCGAGGATGATCGCGGCGGTGGCGGGAGGCCCGATGCGGTCGCGAACTTCGACGTCAAAGTAGTCCACGCTGAGGGAAAGGCCCTTCAGGAATTTCGGCTGGAGGAGAATGCCGTAATTGCGCGACTCGGATTTTTCGGGGCTCAGGTTGGGGTTGCCGCCGGAGGTGATGATGCGGAGACCGGTGGCGGAGTCGTTGACGTTGGAACCGGGGCGACCGGCGCGAAGCGGGTCGGGGATGTTGAAGAAATTACCGGTGCTCTGCGGCTGGTAGAGCTCGGCGAGGGATGGGGCGCGGTAGCCCTTGCCCCAGGAGCCGCGGAAGGAAATCTGCGAGTCAACGGGCTGCCAGCGAAAGCCGACCTTGGGGACGGCGGTGTGGGTGAAGCCGGCGTCGCTGTAGCGCTCGGCGCGGCCGGCGGCGTTGAGCTCGAAGGTCGAGAGCAGAGGGATTTTTTGCGACGGTGCGGTGAGTGGTAGGCTGAACTCGGTGTAGAGCGCCTGCACGCGGCGGGAGCCTTTCGATTGCGGCACGGGTGCGCCTTGGCCGATGAGGTGGTCTTGGGTGCGCTTGTCGCGGAAACGTTCTTCGCGGGCCTCGACGCCGGTGGCGAGTGCGAGGGCGCCGGCGGGAAGGGAGAGGACGTTGCCGTTGGCTTGGGCGTTGAAGGAGGTGAGTTCGGTGAAGGCCTCGCGGACGGCGTTGGAGCGGAGTTTATCAAGCGTGGCCGCGGAGTTGACGACGCCACGCGCGGGGTTGCTGAAGAGGTTGAGGGCGGTGGCGCGGTTCGTGTCGGCAAGGGCGGCGTTGACGGCGGACTGCGAGAGCCAGCCACTGGGCAGCTCGTTCTTCGAGTCGGCGCGGTTGTAGAGGACGGAGGCGTCCCAGGTCCAGGTGTCGGCGAACTTGCCTTTCACGCCGCCGACGAGGCGGTTGAAGGTGTTGGTGGTCTCGGTGGCGCGGGCGCCGGCTTCAAGGAAGCGGTAAACGAGCGTGCCGCCGGCGGCGGCGCTGTTGACGATGGTGGCCCCGAACGGATTGAAGGCGGCGTTGACGGGCAGGGTGACGGTATTGAGCGTGCCGATGGAGACGGGTGAAAGGAATTCCAGATTGGTGTTCTTCTGGTAGTTGACCTCGCCGTAGGCGGTTATTGCGGGAGTGAGTTCGTAGCGCGCGGTGGCGAGGGCGCCGTAGCGGGTGACGCGGGGCTGCGGGGTCAGGTCGGAGTTGATGTCGTAGCGATTCCGCGGGGCCGTGGTCAACGTGGTGTTAAAGACGGGAGGAAACGAGGCTGACGCCGAATCGACGGTGAACGTGCGGGCGGCGACGGCCGTGCCGGCGGGAATCACGGCGCCGGTGATGGGGTTGTTCGCGCCGACGGGAGCGACGAACGTGCCGGGGGTCGTGCCGGCAAGGAGAGAGACGATTTTCGGGGAGAGTTCGCCGTAGAGGATTTTTTCCTGGCGCATGTAGTTCGCGAGGGCGAAGACGCGGAGCTTGCCGCTGGTGGCGCCGGTGTAGGCGCTGCCGCGGATGGTGTTGGCGGAGATGTCGCCGGGGAAATCGCCATAGAACGCGCGGACGGTCGAGCCTTGGACGTTGTCCTTTAGGATGACGTTGAACACGCCGGCAACGGCATCGGCGCCGTAGATGGCGGACGCGCCGTCCTTGAGGACTTCGACGCGGGCGATGGCGTCGACGGGGATCATGTTAAGATCGACGAACTGGGTGGTCCCGAGCGCGGCGGCAGTGCCGCCTTGGGCGAAGGGCGCGGGGGTGACGCGGCGGCCGTTGAGGAGGACAAGGGTGGAGTTGGCGCCGAGGCCGCGGAGGGAGACGGAGGCGGTGCCGGGGGAGGAGGTGTTGACGCGGTTCTCGCCGAGACTGCCGGCGCCGACCTCGGGGATTTTCTTGAGGAACGAGTAAAGGCTACCGGTGCCGGCCTGCTCGACCTCGGCGGTGGAAAGGACGCGGAGGTTAACCCCGCCGGTGGACTCACCGGCGCGGAGATTGGAGCCGGTGACGGTGAACGCTTCGAGCTTCACGGTGTCGGCGGCGGGTGCGACCGGGGCTTGGGCGAACGTGAGCGCGGGCAGGACCGCGGCGAGGACGAGGATACGGGACAGGGTTCGTTTGTTCATGGTGTAAAGTGACGGACGGGTGACGAAAGACGCGAAAGTCAGGGTTGCAAGGGGAGATTTGAAGCCGAACCGAGCGCGGTTCTGGTGGAAAAGATTGCAAAATTTGAGCCACGTCGCCGCCGAATTGGGCGGATGGAAACAGAGCTCGCCGCTCCCCAACGGGACTACGGCAGCCGATTGCTACCTTCGGCGCGGACGGTCCACGTGCCGTCGCGGGGGAAGCCGGGTGCGGCCCCGGGCGGGGCCTCGTCCCAGCCGCCGGCAAGCATGGCCAGCCGGAACTACCTACACACCTTCAAGGCCCGGCTCGAGACGGTAGATTGAGCGGGAAGTAAAAAGGCGGCAGCTAGAGCCAGGTTGAAATTTTTTCGCCTCATTTTCATCAGGCTGAACCCGCCGAAAACTAACCAACAATGGCCCTTTTTCCACGCGGCCCCTTTTTCCACGCCCGCGGCGGATTCGAGGATGACGCGAAAGAGGCTCTGTCCGGTGGTCGGTCACGGCTGTTTTTTCTTATCGTAGGGCCTCACCTTGCGTGAGGCCGTTTCGTCTTTGGCGCCCGACGCACGGAACGGCCCGACACGAGGTCGGGCCCTACACCCGGAACGACCCGACCCTGATTTTCTGCTTTGTAGGGCCTCACCTCGCGTGAGGCCGTTCCCTCTGTGGCGCCCACCACTCTGAACGGCCCGACACGGGGTTGAGCCCACAAAGCGTCGAGCCAGGTCGGTCTGGCCGTTGTTTGTTTGTTTTTGTTTGAGTTGATCGGCGAGAAAAGGCGACATCGGGGGCGTGGGGTGGAGCACGCAGATCGACTTTTAATGGGACCGTGCCTCTAAGTTTGCTGCCTGATAGCACAGTGCTATCTCGGGGCTGCGGCGACCATCGGCGGCAATCTTCACCACGCTAAAAGTGAAAAAAACTAACAAACAACGGTGGACCTTTCTTGCGCCCCGAGTGGAAGGGCGTCCGAACTCTTGAAACTATGATTAAAAAACTTTTGCACACGCGGATGCGCGTCAACGATCTAGCCCGGACAGTAAAATTCTACGAGGAGGCGCTGGGGCTGACGGTTTCGCGCCGGCATACGTCGCCGCGGGGCGCGCAACTCGCGTTTATTGCGACGCCGAACAGCGATGAAGAAATTGAGATCTGCCAGATGCCGCCGGGGGCACCGAGCGTGGTGGTGCAACCCGACCTGATGCACCTCGCGTTCGAGGTCGAGAATCTCGTGGCGTTTGCGGCCGAAGCGGCGCGAAAGGGTTATCCCCTGAGCGATGGGCCGACGCCGAGCGGCAGCGGGATGATCGCCTTCATCGACGCGCCCGAGGGGTATGAGGTCGAACTGATTGAGCGGCGGCGGTAAAGCGGGCGGCCGACTTGCTGGGCCGGTCATGCGTTCTCGCATGGCGGCCAAACGGCCAGACGGCTGGGCCTACACCCGCTCAAGGCGCTGCTTGAGACGATGGGGCGATCAGGGGAGCACATAGGCGGCTGCTAGAGCCAAGCTGAACCTTTTTCGTCTCATCTTCACCGGGCTGAACCCGCCTAAAACTAACGAGCAATGGCGAAGCCTCTTTTTTCGCTCCCTTTTTCCGCCTTTGATCTCGGGTCGGCGGCGGTAAGTGGGGTCATGAAGTTTGAACTTTTAAGCAGAGGGAGTGAGCAGGGCCAAAGCGGGGAAGTAGGTGCGGAGGTAGCCGCGGTCGAGGGCGGCGAGACGGTCGGCCTGCACACTGGCGTGGGCGGCGATGAGGAAGTCGGGGATGAGCTGTTGGCGTGGCCCTCCCTCGCGCCGATAGCGCAGGAATATCTGGCCGGCGAGGTAAGCGGCGGCGGGTGCGATGGGATCGTAAGCGATACAGAGGGCGTCGAACCTGGTGCGTGCCTCGTCAACGCTGGCAAACCCGATGGAACACTCCGCAAAAACGACGGGACAAAGCGCTAAGCTGCCCTCTTCGGCGGCACGATTGAGGGCGGCACGCCACTGCTCCCAGCCAGCCTGACGCCGGAGGATGCAGAGGAGCACGGAGGAATCGATGGCGGTTCTCATGGCGAGGCGCCGGTGGGGATTTCCACAGGGCCGCGCAGGTCGTCCATCACCTCAATCGTGGTGAGGTCGGGCCAAGGGTCTTTCCATCCTTTGGCAAACTCCCCCCAAGCTTGGGGTGGGATGGTTTTCGTGGCTTTGAGAAAAGGGGCCGTTTCATCGAAATCGAGGACATCGCCCGGCTTAAGGTGGAGCCGGTTGCGGACGCGGATGGGGATGGTGATTTGACCTTTAGAAGTAAGCGTTGCTTGCATGAATATATTTGTAAGCCGAGGAAGTAAGGAAACCAAGGCTGGATTGCAGAGGTACTAGAACGGTGGTTTTGATCGGTCAAGGCCTTGGCGGGCAGTATCCAAGATGCAATGCGCATCGGGTATACCAACGTCCCTTAATTTCTAGAGATTTTTCGTAGGCCGTCCGCTTGCGGACGCTCCGAGCGCCTGCAAGCAGGCGGCCTACCGCCTGAAGTCTAAATATAATCAGGCGTCGGTATAACACTCATAGCGGTTGAGTTTCGGGGCCCCATCTTTTTGACCCTATCTTTCTGACCTTCCCGGGCCTTTTCCGGCCACGCGGAGGTCAGAAAAATGGGGTCAGGAAAATGCCGAACCTTCGATCTGCCCACCGGCAACAGCGAGGAACCCCAGCGTCCCTTAATTTTTAGAGGTTTTTCGTAGGCCGTCCGCTTGCGGACGCTCCGTGCGCCTGCAAGCAGGCGGCCTACCGCCTGAAGTCTAAATATAATCAGGCATCGGTTAAACCCAGGATCGCGAGCCTCGTTGCGTTGTCTCCGGATTCATAGGCGGAGAACTTGGAGCGCTTGGAGGGGAACCGTCTCGTTAAGGGCCGACCCGATCAACTGACAATGTGCTGAAGCGCTGACGCCCGGGTCTGATGGCCTGTTGCCGGGAAAAACGTGGTTTGCGCTCGGCTGAGCCCGTTTTCAACCTTGGGAACTATGCGTTATCCCTTCGTCGTTGTGGCCGTGCTCCTGAGCGTTGTTTCATCCGGGCGTTCCGCCGAAACGTGGCGACCGCTTTGGAACGGCCGTGATTTGAGCGGCTGGTCGACATGGCTCGCGCGGCCGCACGCGAGCACGGTGCTGCCGGGCGAGGCGCGGGATGCGAAGGGTAATTTCACGCGGGTCCTCGGCGGCGGGCGCGACCCGCTGGCCGTGTTCACGGTGGTGGACGTGGATGGGCAACCGGCGATCCGGATCTCGGGGCAAGTGTTTGGCGAGCTGCGCACGCAGGCGGCGTTTTCAAATTATCACCTGCGGTTGCAGTTCAAGTGGGGTGAAAAGAAGTGGGCGCCGCGCGACAAACCCGAGACGCCCCGGGATAGCGGATTGTTGTATCACGTGCACGCGGAGTCCGGCGCGGAGGGGCGCACGTGGTCGCGCTCGACGGAGTTGCAGATTCAGGAGCGCGACGTGGGCGATCTCTACGCGGTGGGATCGTTTGTGTTTGTGCGGTCGACGATGCGTCAAGGCACGGGCAGCGCGGCGACGAAGGCGGTTTTCGACTACGATCCAAAGGCGGCGTGGAACGTTTTTGCGCAGGTGCCGGGACGGGACGGACGCTGCGTCAAGCAGCCCGACAACGAAAAGCCGACGGGTGAATGGAACACCGTTGAGCTGGTGTGTTTTGGCGAGGACAGCATCCACATCGTGAATGGCCAAGTGGTGATGCGCCTGCACCGCACGGTGCGCCTCGATACGCCGACGCCGCAGACGGTGACCTCGGGTCCGCTGATTTTGCAGTCGGAGGGCGCGGAGATTTTCTACCGCGCGATCGAGCTGCGTCCGATCACGGCGGTGCCGGCGGAATGGGCGGAGCGTTGAGCCCGCGTGCCGGCTCAGGCCGATTTCGTTTTTGCGCGAAAAGGTCGGGTCGAAGACGCCGCCCTACTTTTTCTTCGCGATGAACTGGGGCGAGGTTTCCATCTGGCCGCGGGTGACGCCGAGTTGGTTGAGGAGTTTCAACTCGCGCCAGACATCCGCGCCGGTGATCTCGCCGCGGATGAGTTGTTGGTAGCGCGTGATGGTGCGCACGACTTCGTCGGCGCCCTCGTTGACAAACTCGACGCGGAAGCTGCGGGCGCCGAGCTCGAGCAGACGGGCGACGTAGTCGGCGCCGGTTTGGGCGCGGTTGTTGTAAACGGTGTTGCGGCAGCCGGCGTCGGCTTTGAGCGGGAGTTCGGCGCCCACGCGGTCGCGGAGGGTGACAACGTGGGTGTCGCAGGGGCGGCCGCAATCGCGGTAGTCTTTGCCGGTGGAAAGGAACGCGCAGAAGACGCAGTGCTCCATGTGAAACATGGGCATGTGCTGGTGGATGGTGAGGTCGAACCACGCGCCGGGCGCGGCCTGGAGGAGGGACTCGAGCTGGGTGATGTTGAGATCGTAGCTGGCGGTGACGCGCTCGAGGCCGTGGCGTTGGAGGTAGTGCGCGGCGGTGAGGGGGTTGGCGACGTTGAGGGAGAAGTCGCCGCGTTTGCGGTCGGCGGCGAAGTAGGCGAGATGGTCGTAATTACGGACCAGGTAGCCGTCGGCGTCGCAGGAACGGACCTGTTTGAGAATCCACTCTTCGCCTGGCTTGGTGATGCGGGGAGGGGCGACCCAGATTGAAGAATTTTCGATTCTCGACTGGCGATTTTCGATTGGGCCAGCGCTCTGCCAGGTGCGGAAATTTTGGACGGCGTCGCGGTAGTGTTTGGGGTTTTCGAACTCGCAATAGACGGTGGCGATGCCGGGGCAGGTGAGGGCGGCGTCGAGTTGGGCGACGCTACGGACGACGATGATGAGCTCTGGCGCGGATGCCGCGGACGGCGGCGGAGCTGAGAGCTGATAGTCAAGAGCGGAGAGGACGGAAGTGGAGGCATTGAGCTGCCAGCGCGGGGGCTGGGCGGCGAGTTGTTCGAGGGCGGCGATGGTTTCGCGGCGGAGGCGGTTGAGCTCGCTGACGGGGAGAATGACGGCGCCTTCGAGGTGATTGTGCAGATCGCCGAGGGCGAACGGGGTGCCGCCGAGGCGACCGAGTTGGTCGCGCAGGCGCTCGGTGGTGAGCGGTTGATTTTCAGCGGCGGCGAGCGGGAGGGCGGAGGTGGCTTGAGCGACGTGGCCGTGGGTGTCGCGGGCGATGAGGGTAAGGGGCGCGCCGGTGTGGCCGTGAAGTTCGAGTGTGATGGGGCGCGTGAAACGGATTTTCTCGCCTTCGAAGGTGGCGCGGAGTTCGCGGTCGAGGGCGGGGTCGTTGGTTTTCCAGACGAATTGGCCGGCGCGGACGCGGGACCAATTGATGTCGCCGTGGCCGAAGCGCAGGAGGGTGTCGCCGGAACGGTCGCGGGCCAGTTCGACTTGGTAGATGCGGCCGCCCTCTTCGCGCTCGGCGGGGTTGCCGGCATCGAAGACGATGCCGTCGCCGGGCTTCAGCGGGGCGGCGGGGCGAAGGATGATCGTCTCACCGGAGACGCGGAGAATCTCGCCGAGTAAGACGCCGCGCTTGGTGCCGAAGCGGCCGTGGGCGAGTTCCTGATTGTTGATGCCGCGGAACCAGCCGGTGTATTGGCCGCGGGAGAACGCCATCTGGAGTTCGTAGTGGGGGGAGGCCGCGGACGCGGCCGGGCTGAGCGTTGAGAGTTGAGAGCTGAGCGCTTGAGCGGAAGGACCGCAGATCTGGTCGAGGGCTTGGCGGTAGACGCGGGTGATGCTGGCGACGTATTCGGGAGATTTTAACCGGCCCTCGATTTTGAGCGAGGCGACACCGGCGCGGACCAGATCGGGCAGGACGTCGAGGCCGGCGAGGTCTTGCGGACTGAGCAGGTAGCGGCGGTCACCGAGGTCGACTTTTTGGCCGTCGGAGATGAGGTCGTAGGGGAGGCGGCAGGCTTGGGCGCACTCGCCGCGGTTGGCGGAGCGGCCGCCGAGGGATTCGCTGGTCAGGCACTGGCCGGAATACGCGACGCAGAGGGCACCGTGGACGAAGACTTCGAGGGGGAGCGGGGGCGCCGATTCGGCTTGGGCGGTCTGGATTTTTTCGATTTCGGCGATAGAATTTTCGCGGGCGAGGACGATGAGTTGGGCCCCGAGATCGCGGGCGAATTCGACGCCGGCGGCGCTGGTGACGGTGAGCTGCGTCGAGGTGTGGATCGGGAAATCGGGCGAGAGTGCGCGGATGAGGCGGCAGATGCCGACGTCTTGGACGATGGCGGCGTCGACGCCGGCGGCGATGATGGTGCGCAGGTAGGATTCGGCGTCGGCGAGTTCGGCGGTGAAGACGAGGGTGTTGAAAGTGACGTAACCGCGGACGCCGCGATGATGCAGAAACTTCATCAACGCGGGCAGATCGGCCTGCGTGAAATTTTTTGCGCGCATCCGGGCGTTGAAGCGCTCGAGGCCGAAATAGATGGCGTCGGCGCCGTTTTCGACGGCGGCGCGGGCGCACTCCCAATCACCGGCGGGCGCGAGCAACTCCGGTCGCGCGGGTGCACGGGTCGGGGTGAGGGCGGCGGGTGCGGGTGTGGCGGCGAGCATGGGCGGAGACGAAGACGAAGTGTGGGCGCCCGCAAACGGAATCACGTCGCGGGGTCGGCGAGGGGCGGAGTGCCGGATGTCTTGGCGGCGCGGGCGACGTGGGGCGCGGCGGCCTTGAGGCGGGCGGCGCAGAACAGCGTGAGGCCGAAGAAACCGACCGAGGCGATCCCAAGCGCGGGGAAGCCGACGAGCCGGCCGCCGGCGCCGGTGGTGATGAAGACGCCGGCGATGAGATTGGCGAGGCCGCCGGAGGCTTGTTGCAAGGCGGAGTTGACGCTCATGAAACCGCCCCGGTAGCGGGGGGAGACGGCGTCGGCGACCATGGCCATCGCCGGAGCGAAGCGGCTGGACATCGTGACCATGAACGAAGCCATGAGCGCCGCGGCGACGGGGAAAGTAGCGGTTTCGAGATTGGTGAGAATCAGGACGACGACGGCGGCGAAAAACGTGATGCCCGCCAGCAGGTGCAAGCGGTCCAGCCGGTCGCTGAGCCGGCCGACGATCGGCGCGCTGATGAAGGCTGCGATGCCACCGATGGCGTAGAGTTTGGGCAGATCGGATTCGGCGAGACCGTAGTTGATCACAAATGACGGGGCGAGAAACGGGATGATACAGCCGCCGGCCATGACGAGGAAACACGTGACGGCAAACGCGCGCAGATGGATGCCGCTCGAGACGATCTCACGCATCTGGCGGATCGGCTGGTGATTTTTGATGGCCGTGCGGATGTTGGGCAACGCGAAGAGGGCCAAGGCCAGAATGAACGCGGAGCAACCGGCCAGTAGGTAAAAGGGCGCGTGCCAGTCGAACCAGCCGGCGAGCGTCAGCCCGAGGGGAACGCCGAGGACGGAGGCGAGCGGAAAGGCGGACATGACGTAGCTCATCGCGCGACCCCGGCGGGTGGGAGGAATGATATCGCCGATCATGGCGGTGACGAGAGAGCCGGAGATGCCGCCGAAGGCGCCGGCGATGAGCCGGGCGATCAGCAAAGCGGAGTGGGTGGGCGCGAGGGCGCAAGCGAGAGTGGCGAGACCGAAGCCGGCGTAAACGAAGACGAGCGCGCGCTTGCGGTCGATGCGGTCCAGGAAAAAACCGCCGGCAAAACCGCTCAGAGCGGCGGCGAGCCCGTAAGTCGCGACGAGGTGGGTGAATTGCGCGGGCGTAAGACTAAAAGCCCGCATCAGCTGCGGCCCCAGCGGCAGCATGATCATGAAATCGAGGACATGCGTGAACTGCACGGCGGCCAGCGCGATCAAGGTCGCCAACTCGCGCCGCGGGGAGAGCGCGTGGTGTTCGACGAGAGCGGCGGGTGCGGACATAAGCGGGGCAGGGTCGGGCGTTTTGAGGAAAGCGCAACCGCGAGGTTGGCCGCGGGGGGCGGAGTGGCGTCAGGCTGGCAGGGCGAGCTCGGCGGCGCGCTCGCGGAGGAGCGTGAGAAACTGTTCAGCGCCCCGGCTTTGGTAGCGTTGGAGATGGCGGATGACGGCGAGCTCGCGCGTGGGAGAACCGCCGGAGAGGGCGATGTAGACGAGATTGGCTTTATCGGCCGGATCGCGCGCAACTTGGGGCAAGATGGAGATGCCGACGCCAAGTGCGACGAGGGCCTTCACGGTGGCGACTTGGGCGCACCGGAACCCCACGCGCGGCTCGAAGTGATGGTCGCCGCAGAATCGCTGGATCTGACTCGCGAGCGAGCTGGAGGTGCCGAGGATGACGAACGTCTCGCCCGCGAGATCGGGAGCCTTCACGCGAGGCTTCCGAGCCAGCGGATGGTCCTTGGCCACGACGAGGAGCAGCGGTTCGGTGAGGAGCGGCACGATGGAGAGCCGGACGTCCTTGACGGGCAGGGCCACGATGGCGAGGTCGACCTCGCCCTCGACCGCGGCCCGGGTGAGATGGGTGCGGAAATCCTCACGCACATCGATTTGCAGATTGGGGTGACGCTCCCGGCACCGGGTGATGAGCGTGGGCAGCAAATAGGGAGCGACGGTCGGGATGGCGCCGACGGTGATGCGGCGTTCTAAGGTGGGGTGATCGCCCAGTTCTTTGGCGGCGTTTTCAATTTCGAACAGGATGCGGCGGGCGCGTTCGAGGAACACTTCGCCGGCCTCGGTGAGGACTGCTTTGCGACCGAGGCGGTGGAAGAGCTTTCGTCCGACTTCGCTTTCCAGATTGATTATCTGCTGGCTAAGCGATGGTTGGCTGATGTTTACGCGCTCCGATGCGCGGGTGAAATTGCCGGTTTCAGCGACGGCGACAACGTAGCGGAGTTGGTGGAGTTCCATAGTCTATGACTATGATTAGAATAGTTAGATGTGATTTCAACTATTGAAAGAGATACGGTAGGATAGGGGACCTGATCCTCCTTGGGTTAGGGATTCAAACAAAGACAAACCTATGAAAAACTACATCAATGCTTCGACGATCATCCCTAGCGCTACCGCTGCGATCGTGCTGCTGCTTTCTTTCGCTACCCTGGTCAACGCGGACCTCGTTCTCGGCTTCGGCGCAGTGCTCGCACTGGGCCTGATCGCCACGCTCGAATACCGCCCAGGCCAGAAGAGTTTGCGGGGCCTCTAACCGAGGTTTCGTCAAACCCCTCCCGGCAACGGGGCCGGAGCAATCCGGTCCCGTTTTTTTGCGCCCGGCGATCGGTTTTACCGCGGATGCAATGCCCTGCGGCGAGGTCGCCCGGTTTAGGGAGCGGAGCGAAGAGGGCTGCGTTGGCGCGCTCAGGTAGGTCGCTTTGGGCTCGGCGGTGCAGGCTTCGGCCCCAAACCGATCGATGCCGGCGATGGAAGTTAAGAATTGTGGGCGGCGAGCAGGCGCTGAAGTTGGTAGCGGCGGTAAAGAAACCGGCCGAGGTCACCGGCGAAGGCGACGAGAAAGGCGATGATGATGACCCAAGAAAGTTGCAGAGGAAATTTTAGGTAACGGCGGGCGATCATGATCACCACGCAACAGATGATGAAGAAAATGAAATGGCCGAGCACCACGCGGCGGGCTTTGCGGTGGGCCTCAATGAGGACGTGGAGCTCGGCGACGGTGGGTGGCGGACGGGGCATCAGGTGATTGTGCGGCGGAGGGCGCGGTTTGAACTAGCGAGCGAGGGCGGGCTGGGCTAGCCAGCGGATTTCCAGTTTCATCGCGATACGTGATGCGATCAACACGCGCGGGGCGCAGGGTGCCAAGCGCGAAGGCGGCGGAATTTTTTGGTGAAGGGGGAACGTGCGGGGTGATTCGCGCCGGCGAGGCCCGAGGTGAACGGCCGCATCGCTGGGCTTTTTAAGAAGGAGGAATCTGCCATGAGCTTTTGGCAACGAGATGAAAGGTGATGCCGGCGGGGCAAAGCAACGCGGCGTGAAAAAGGCCCGCGGCGTCGGCGGGGGTGCCGCGCCGGCGCGAGCAGCGGCAAGCGTGGCGGCGGTCGCGCCCGGTGGCGTGCACGTCGAAGCCGCCGTTGAAAGTCGAGACGGTGGGAAGGGTCGCACCCGCGCCCAAGAATCGACCTGATGTGCGGGACGGGCTCAGGCCGGAGAAGGCCGGGTGGTAAGCCGCAGGGTGGGTGCGAGGGGCAACGCGGAGTTCGCCGGTGTAGAGACGGTTGCGGCGAACGGTCCACGTGACCGGTGAGGCGGTGGGCGAGGGCTCACCCTAAATGTTACAAATAATCGGGCGATCAAACGGGATGCCGGCCACGCTCTGATGGGCGCGGCTATCTCCGGGGTTGCAAAGCGGGGTATTTGCGAGAGGTTGAGCGGTTTAATTCGTCACCTATGCTCAAAAAATTTCTCGCGAAGTTGCGCGAAAAAATCGCCCCCGCCAAAAAACCAGCCTCGGCCGCAGCCGCATCGACGCCGGCAAAGCCCGCAGCGCGGGAGTATGATGGTCGCCGGCAAGGCGGCGACGGAGCGCGTCGCGGCGAGGGGCATGGCCAAGGCCGCGGCGGCTATGGGCGTGGCAACGGCGAAGGCCGCGGTGAAGGCCGGTCCAGCCGCGGTAGTAGCGGTGAGCCGCGCCGAGATTTTCAGCCTCGGAGCGGAGAGCGTGGTGGCCGCGGCGCCGGTCGCGGAGAAGGCGGCGGGAGTGGCCGGCGGGATGATTTTCGCGGCGACAGCCGTGGCCCGCGCGAGCCGCGGGAGCGCCCGGTCATCGACAAGAATTACGACCACCCGCGCGCGGCGCCGATCAAGCCGGCGGTGCCGATCGAGGTGCCGAAGATGGACACGGCATTTACCAAGCTTGGGCTGTCGGATGCGTTGGCGTTTGGGGTGCAGGAGATGGGCTATGTCGAGCCCACCCCGATTCAGGCGCAGGCGATCCCAGTGGTGTTGTCCGGCCGCGATCTGATCGGTTCGGCGCAGACCGGTACGGGTAAGACGGCGGCGTTTGCTCTGCCGATCATCCAGAAACTCGGCACCCACGGAAAACTGCGTTGCCTGATCCTTGAGCCGACGCGGGAACTGGCGCTGCAGGTGGAGGAAGCGTTTCAGAAATTTTCCAAATTTACCGATCTGCGCGTAACCATCGTCTACGGCGGCGTGGGCTACGGCAAACAGCTGGAGGATCTGCGCGGCGGGATCGACATTCTGGCGGCGACGCCGGGGCGGCTGCTCGACCACATGGAGCAAGGCAACGTGTCGTTGGCCAACGTGGACATCCTCGTGCTCGACGAAGTGGATCGCATGTTGGACATGGGGTTTCTGCCGGACGTGAAGCGGATCGTGCAGAAGACGCCGAATACGCGGCAGACGCTGTTCTTCACGGCGACGGTGCCACCGGAGATCGCATCGTTGGCAAGTTGGGCGTTGAAAGATCCGGCGCGCGTCGAGATCGGGCGGCAACGCTCGGTCGCGGAGACGATCGCCCACGCGTTTTACCCTGTGGTGGCATCGCAAAAATTCGATCTGCTGCAGCTGTTGTTGGAGCAGACGGATTTCAAGAGCGTGATCATTTTTGCCCGCACGCGGATGGGCTCGGACCGCATCGCGGACCGGCTTCAGCGCAAGGGTCACACGGTCGGCGTGCTGCACTCTGACCGTAGCCAGCGCGAGCGCATCGAGGCGCTCGAGGGGTTCAAGTCAGGCAAATTTGAAGTGCTCGTGGCGACGGATATCGCGGCGCGCGGCTTAGACATCGCGGGCGTCTCCCACGTGATCAACTACGACGTGCCGGAGAATGCCGAGGACTACGTGCACCGCATCGGACGCACGGGCCGCGCGCAGAACACCGGCGACGCGTTTACGCTCGTGACTGAGGAAGACGTGCGCGACGCGCGCAGCATCGAGCGGTTCACGGGCATGACGATCGAGCGGAAGAAGATCGAGGGTTTCCCCTATATCTACTCGGCGCTCTTTGACGAGAAGGCCCAGGCGGAAGTCGCGGCGGCGGCGGCGAAACCGGTGAGCCGGCTGCACCGCGGCGTGCGGCGCTGAGCGAGCGGATGCAGTGAAATCAAAGGCCGGTGCGAACCGGCTTTTTTTGCGTCCGGTTTCTGCCTCAATCCAACGATCGCGCTTGAGTCATATTCCTTGGCAAGCATACGAGTTGGGTGTGGATCTGATCAAAATCTACGAATGCCTGTGCGACCGGACGCGGTTGCGGTTGCTCAACGTGCTGGCGCAGGGGCCGGTGTGCGTATGTCACTTTCAGGCGGTGCTCGGGGAGCCGCAGGTAAAGATTTCCAAGCATCTCGGGTATCTGCGAGAGCGCGGTCTGGTGGAATGTGAGCGGCATGGAAACTGGGTGGTCTATGCGTTGCCGGCGAAGCCCTCGCGGGAGCTGAAGGTGAATCTGGCGTGTCTGCAGGACTGCGCGCGGGAGCATGCGGTGTTTAAACGCGATCTGGCGCGGTTGAAGAAGATCGAGCCGGCGTGCGCGTGGGTGCGGGCGGGCGAGCCGGAGAAGGCGCCGGGGCAAGTGCGGTGCGGCTGCTAGGGCGCGGTGGGAGAAGACTTTTAACATGAAGAAAACGAAAATTGGCATCAACGGGTTTGGGCGGATCGGGCGGCTGACGCTGCGGGCGGCTTGGGATTGGCCGGAATTTGATTGGGCGCTGATCAATGATCCGAAAGGCGGCGCGGAGTGCGCGGCGCACTTGCTCACCTTCGACTCGGTGCAAGGCCGCTGGGCGCACGAGGCGAAGGCCGAAGCCGGCGCGATCAAGGTAGCCGGGCGCAGCATCGCGTTTTCAGAGAAGAGCAAGCCGGGCGACGTGGATTGGGCGGCGCACGGGGTGGAGATCGTGTTGGAGTGCAGTGGAAAGTTTCGCACGCCGGCAGAGCTCGCGGCGTATTTTGAACGCGGCGTGAAGAAGGTGATCGTGGCGGCGCCGGTGAAGGGCGGGGCGCTAAACATCGTGATGGGCGTGAACGACGGTCTCTATGAACCGGCGAAGCATCATCTGCTGACGAACGCGTCTTGCACGACCAACTGTCTCGCGCCGGTGGTAAAGGTGATGCACGAGGGCATCGGCATCGAGCATGGGGCCATCACGACGTTGCACGACGTGACGAACACGCAGACGCTCGTCGATGCGCCGCACAAGGATCTGCGGCGGGCGCGGGCGGCGGGGATGTCGCTCATTCCGACGACGACCGGGAGCGCGACGGCCATCGGGATGATTTACCCCGAGCTGCTCGGGAAGCTGAACGGCCACGCGGTGCGGGTGCCGTTGCTCACGGGCTCGCTCACGGATTGTGTTTTTCAGATGCAGCGGGACACGACGATCGAGGAAGTGAACGCGCTGCTGAAGGCGGCGAGCGAGAGTGGGCCGCTAAAAGGGATTTTGGGTTATGAGGAGCGGCCGTTGGTATCGATTGATTACAAGGGGAGTCCGCTGTCGGCGACGGTGGACGCACTTTCGACGATGGTCGTGAACGGGCGGATGGTAAAAATCTACGCGTGGTATGACAACGAGTGGGGTTACTCGAACCGGATGGCGGAACTGACGCGGAAGGTGGCGAGCACGCTCTGAAAAATTGGGCGCCCGCGAGGGACGCCCTATCACCTGATGAATCTCAGAAATTACATCGTCGTCACGGCGGCCTACTGGGGGTTCACGCTCACGGACGGGGCGCTGCGGATGCTGGTGCTGCTGCACTTCGCGCAGCAGGGATTTAGTCCGGTGCGGCTGGCGCTGTTGTTTTTGTTTTACGAGTTTTTCGGGATCGTCACGAATTTGTTCGGCGGGTGGCTGGCGAGCCGGATGGGGCTGCGGGTGACGCTGCTCGCGGGGCTGGGCTTGCAGGTGGTAGCGCTGGGGATGCTCGGGGCGTTGAACCCGGCGTGGACGGCGGGGATCGCGCTCGGCTACGTGATGGCGGCGCAGGCGCTTTCGGGAATCGCCAAGGATCTCACGAAGATGAGCTCGAAGAGCGCAATCAAGGTGCTGGTGCCGGGCGGCGAGGAAGGGCGTGGGGCGCTGTTTCGATGGGTGGCGATTTTGACCGGTTCGAAGAACGCGCTGAAGGGCGTGGGCTTTTTTCTCGGCGGGTTTTTGCTGAGTGTGGCGGGATTTGCCGGCGCGCTGTGGGCGATGGCGGCGGGACTGGCGGTGATGTTGGCCGGGGCTTGGGCGGTGTTGCCGGCGGCGATGGGCAAGGCGAAGCAGAAGGCGGGTTGGCGGGAGCTGTTTGCGAAGAGCCGGCCGGTGAACGTGCTCTCGGCAGCGCGGTTCTTTTTGTTCGGGGCGCGCGACATCTGGTTCGTGGTGGGTGTGCCGGTTTTCCTGAGTGGATCGCTCGGTTGGAGCGGAGCACGGGTGGGGACGTTTATGGCGTTTTGGGTGATTGGCTACGGGCTCGTGCAGTCGCTCGCGCCGGCAGTTTTTCGCGGGCGCGCGCCGGGCGGCGGGGTGGCGGCGGGGCTGGCTTTTATGCTCGCGGCGGTGGCGGCGGGTGTGCCGCTGCTGCTCGGGACAGGGCTGCCGGCGGGCGGCGTGATTGTGGGCGGGCTGGCGGTGTTCGGGGTGGTGTTTGCGCTGAACTCGGCGGTCCATTCCTACCTGATTTTGGATTACACGGACGGCGACAAGATCGCGTTGAACGTAGGGTTTTACTACATGGCGAACGCGGGCGGGCGGCTCGTGGGGTGCTTGTTGTCGGGGGTGCTGTTTCAATTCGGCGGGCTCGCGGGGTGTCTGTGGGGCACGTTCGGGTTTACGTTGGCGGCGGGGGTGATCGCGTTGGCGTTGCCGCGGACGGCGGCACATCCGGAAAAACTCGCGGCGGCGAGAGTGGGTGCGGACGGCGGCGATTGAGTTGGAGCGGAGTGAGGACTTTCCCCGGAACTCCAGAACTCCCTGGATTTTTTTGTTCGAGCCAGGAGGGCTGCCGTTGGCTGATGGCAAGGGGAAGTTTGCCGGGAGTGAACGGAGTAGGGCTTGCGCTGAGCGCGGGCGGGCGGAGATGGTGGCGTCTTACGCATGAAACTGGACATTCCAGCGGGCGATTTCGCCGGCTACATTTTTGATCTGGATGGGACCTTAATCGACTCGATGCCGATCCACTACGTGGCTTGGGATGCGGCGATGCGGCGGGCGGGGTTGCGGGAGAAGCTGAGCGAAGAGTTGTTTTATTCGCTCGGGGGCGTGCCGACGCGCCGGGTGGCGGAACTGATCGGGCAGCACTACGGACTCACGGTGGACGTGGAGCGGGTTTTCCACGAGAAGGAGGCGTTTTTCGCGGAGAAACTCGCGGGTGTGACGTTGATCGAGCCGGTGGTGGCGGTGGCGCGGGAGGTGGCCAAAACGCGGCCGGTGGCGATCGCCTCGGGCGGGCCGCGGGAGATCGTAGAACGGTCGCTGGCGTTGAGCGGATTGGCGCCGTTATTTCCGGTGGTGGTGTCGGCGGATGACGTGGTGCACGGGAAGCCGTCGCCGGATATGTTTCTGTTGGCCGCGAAACGGATGGGTGTGCCGGCGGAACGGTGTCTGGTGTTTGAAGACGCGGAGCCTGGAATGCGCGCGGCCGAGGCCGCGGGGATGCCGTGGGTGCGGGTCGACAGCCGCAAAATCAAGGGGTGAGGCGGCGGATGGCGCCGCCGAGTTCGCCGGTTTCGAAATGAAAGTCGGACGCCGGCGGAGTGACCGGTGGGTGGGCAGATGATACCTGAGGGAGGAGGATTAGCGCAGGAAATAGGTAAGGGCGGAACCTAAGAAAATGATTTCGGGCTTTCTTGGTGGTGTTGATTCGTGTTCCGCTCAGGGGATGAAACTAGAGACGTTGGTCAAACCGTCGGTGCGCACCCAGCCGAGCTACGAACCGGGTAAGCCGATCGAGGATGTGGCGCGGGAGCTGGGCCTAGATCCGGCAACGATCATAAAACTGGCGTCGAATGAGAATCCTTGGGGGCCGTCGCCGAAGGCACTGGCGGCAGCGAAGGCGGCATTGGACCACAGCGAGCTTTATCCTGACGGCGGCTGTTTTGCTCTACGGCAGAAACTGGCGGCGGTGCACGGCCTCGGAGCGGATCAGTTTATCATCGGCAACGGCTCGAACGAGATCATCGAGCTGTTGGGTCATGTCTTTTTGGGCCCGGAGGACGAAGTGGTTTTCGGCGGACCCGCGTTTGTGGTTTATAAACTGGTGACGCTGCTGTTCGGGGCAAAGGTGGTGGAGGTGCCGTTGCAGCACTGGCGGCACGACCTCGCCGGGATGACGCGTGCGATCACGCCGCGAACGAAGTTGGTCTTTGTGGCGAGCCCGAACAATCCGACCGGGACGGCGAACGATGCGGCCGAATTGACGGCTTGGGCGCGGGCGTTGCCGGAGCACGTGATCGCGGTGTTCGACGAGGCGTATGCGGAGTATCTGGCCCCGGGAACGGCGATGGACCTGCGGCCGTTGATTGCGGAAGGCCGAAAGGTGATCGGCCTGCGGACGTTTTCGAAAATATACGGGTTGGCCTCGTTACGGGTCGGCTACGGTTATGCCGGGGCGGAATTAGCGGCTTGGTTGAACCGGGTGCGGCAACCGTTTAACGTCAATGCCATCGCGCAGGTGGCGGCAACGGCGGCTTTGGACGATCGAGAATTCGCGGAGAAATGTGCCCGGGAGAATCGGACCGGACTGGTGCAAATTGAGGCGGGGTTGCGTGAGCAGGGGTTGGAGTGGGTGCCGAGCGTGGCAAACTTCATGTTGGTCAAAGTGGGCGATGGCGCGCGGGTTTTCGGTGCGTTGCAGGCGCGCGGGGTGATCGTGCGGCCGGTGAAGATTTATGGATTGCCCGACTGGATCCGGGTAACGGTGGGCACGCCCGAGCAGAATGCTCGGCTGTTGGCGGAACTGAAGGTGGCGCTGGCGAGCCGTTAAAGTTGGCCGTCAATGTTGGCGACGGGCGCGCGTGAGGTCGGCATCGAGGGGGGCGAATCGAAGTGAGCACAGGGGCGCGGTCGGGAGTGAATGGAAAAGCCTCGCCGCCCAGTGGGTGGTGGGCGACACGGAGCCGGTCGCTTGACGGCCGCCGCTTGGTCAGAAGTTGGCGTTGATGGGTCTCGGGTTCGCCCGGTGGGACGACGGGTCAACCTCGAGCGTGACGAGGCCCGAAAGCGCGGCCTCGGTCATAGGCGAACTCCTCTGCTGCCTCGGCGCCGTTATGCGCCCGGTCTGCTCCGCCCGGCTCACTCCCGTTCCATAAATTTTCTCCGACGGCCCGTTCCCACCGCCAAATTTTTACCCGAATCCTGAATGTGGAATTTCCGGGTCCGACAAATTGCAAGCTTGGCTACTTCGCGGCGGCGCGTCGGAGGCGGTCATTAATTGCAGCGGCAGGTCCGGTCTCGTTCGCTCCCGCAAGTTCAGCGTGAATCTTAGAGTAGCCTTTTGTATCGAGGGAGCGGAGCTGGGCGAAGAGTCGACGGGCGGCGGCCCGAAGATTTCCGCTGCGATCAAGCCAGTAGATATTCTTGGAGAGTTTCCCGGCGGGCTTTGAAATAAAGAGCCAGGCCTCTTCAGGAGCGCTTCGTGCGGCGAGGGCAACGCTCGCCCGGGTGTGAATCACCAGGGGCGTCAGAGGACTGTAGTGCCGCAAGAGCGAGCCGGGCGCCAGTTGAGGCTTTGCGATCTGGCCACTGCGCCGAGGGTGCCAAGCAATGGCGCAGCCAAGAGTTTCGGCCAGCTGTTCTCTGGTAATTGCACCGGGCCGCAAAAGCCGGGGCTTAGCTGGATTTCGCAAATCGACGATCGTAGATTCGAGGCCGATACCCGAGGCGCCACCATCCAGAATGTAGCGGATCTTTGTTCCGAGTCCGCTGCGAACGTGCTCGGCCGTGGTGGGGCTGATATAACCGAAGGGATTGGCGCTGGGTGCTGCAAGGGGCCGTCCGACGAGCTTGAGCAGCCGGCGGAACAGCGGGTGCGCTGGGACGCGGACGGCAACGCTGGGCAAGCCGGCGGATACGATCGATGGCACAACCTCTAATTTCGGTAATACGAGGGTGAGCGGTCCGGGCCAGAACGTTTCCGCCAGCGTCAATGCGGCGGAATTGGCGACGGCGACGTTCGCGAGGTCGCGAAGGGAATGAAGATGGACAATAAGTGGATCGGAGACAGGTCGGCTCTTTGCTTCGAATATCTTGCGGCAGGCATTCGGATTCAAGGCATCGGCGGCGAGGCCGTAAACGGTCTCGGTCGGAACACCCACAATGTCTCCGGCTCGCAGTCGACGGGCCAGGAGCTCCAGGTTCCTGGGGGTCCCTTCGAGAATCCGGGCGGCGGGCTTTCGTGGCATGGCATGAAAAAGGCCGGAGTGGATAACTCCGGCCCTAAAGTGTAAGGCTTAACCGTCGGCTTACTTGGCGAGCAGCATGTTGCGCGAGTGCTTCAGCGTCTTGGTGATCGCGCGCTGATGTTTCGCCGAAAGATGGGTGTAGCGGCGCGGCAGAATCTTGCCGGTATCGGTGACGAAGTGACGCATGACGTCAGGCGTCGTGAATGGAATCTGGTCCGGCGTCAGCGTTTGAGTGGTGGTCTCGGTGGTGCTCATATCGATAAAAGAATGTGAGAGGCTTATCCGGGTGCCGGGGTTGTCAACGGCACATTTTTTGATGGAAATGGTCGCGGTTTAGACGGACTTTCCCTACTGTCATCTTCGGTCCCCGTAGCTCAAATGGATAGAGCAAGCGTTTCCTAAACGCTGGATTCCGGTTCAATTCCGGACGGGGGCACCAAGTTCAGCGGCCGCACTTCTGACGTTGTGATTCCGGATGCCACCCGGGCGCTTTTAAGAGCACGGCTGAAATAGACGCACGAGCCTGCTCGCTTTGAACGGGAGCAGGGTCGGTCTGACGTATTTTTCGATCGATTTGAACCTAGTCCGGCGAACTGAAACCCTGCGACCGCGGGGTAAGAGCAAATGCGGGTGCGCGGGTGGTTGCGGCCGAACGGGGCTCAATGCGCTTCTTCTTCGCCGCCGCGCGGGCGGACGGGCCGGATGACGGGCCCAAAGAAGAGCGCATTTAGGAAAAGCTTATTTCCCCCGTACCAGTAGCCGCGGAAATTAGGGTTGTCGGTCATGAGCACGACCACGCCCGCTCCACTCGGCGCGGCGATGACGCCGGCAGACTGGGCAATCGCCTGTTGATTGGCGGTCGAGGCGTAGCCGGCGAGGAGCGGCTTTTCGGTGTAAACCACCGGGGTTTCCCACGACGTGCGCGTGGGTCGCATCACGAGGGTGTTGTCGCGGAAGGACGGAAGCGATTCGCCGGTATAGCCGAAGCCGAGCGGGTGGGAGGGATCAATTTTGGTTTCAAAAATCGCGCCCGAAACGAGTTTCAACGCCTCACGGTTCTCGGCATCGGCGTAAGCGATGCGTTTGCCGGCGGCGGTTTCGGGGCGAACTGAGGACGCGGACTCTCGTCCGAATTCGGCGCGGATGAGTTCGTTCTTTGCCGCCCACTCGGCGGCGCGGCCCATGGCGACGAGCGTGCCGCCGTCGCGGACCCAGCGTTTCAGGTTATCCAAGATTTCGCCGGTGAGGCTTCGCTCGTAAAGACCGTCGGCGAGGACGATCGCGGTGTAGCGATCAAAACGGGCGGTGCGGAGCTGAATCACGTCGAGCAGCGTCGCGGCCAGACCGACGCGGGTGTCGAGCAGGTGCCAAGCTTCGCCGAGGTCGAGGGCGGTGACGCCTTCGCCGGTGACCAGCGCAACGCGCGGAGTTTCAAGGGTGACGAAGGATGCGCTCCCGAGGTCGACGCCGGCTGGGGTGTAACCGGTCGCGACCCCGTGGACCGTGATGGCATCTTCCCGCGTAATGGTGTCGACGATGGCGGCGATCTCTTGGGCGCGGGCGGGTTGCAGGCCGACGGGAACGAGGATGCTGCCGTAGCCGAATGCGGTGCGACCCGCCGCCGTCTTGGCTTCGATGGGTGACTTCAGGACCTTCGTCAAAATGCCGGCTTTTTGAAGGCGAAGGAGGGCGCGGGGCGCATAGTAGCCGGTCCACGAAAAGAGATAGGCGTAGGTGGAGTGGCCGCCGACGAGTTGGCCGGATGGGAATGCGGGCTCCGCGGGCACGGCGTCGCCGAGAGCGGGCACGGTGGTGAGGGTGGCGTGGGGCACGTTGAAACCGAGCAGCAGGTTCCAGGCGGATACGTCGTAGAAAACCTCGTCTTCAAACTGAGTGCGGCGCGAAAAAATCTCGGTGATCAAGCGGTACTGCGGTTGCTCGGAGGGCACGATCCACGCGTGGCCCGGAGTAAAATTTTTCCCATCGACCGTGAGCTCGGCCCCGAGCGCGCGCACCTCGATGCGGTGGCGGCGGAGCAGGTCCAGCAGCACCCAAGCGCGGGCGGGGTCGCCGTCGTCGCCGAACACGTGGGCCTTGACCGGGGACTGGCGGGCAAGATCAAGCGCTTCGCCGGTAAAATTTTTCTGCATGGTCAGCAGCTCGGGCCGCAGGGCAACAGAGGCTTCGAGCGTGCTAAACGTGGTGATGACTTGATTGCGGATGGTAAAAGGAAACGTCAGCGGGCCGTTGACGCTTTCCTGGAGGTGGCCGCGGGAGCTGCCTTGCTCGAAGAGAATGCCGACGGTCCCGTGGACTTTGGGAAACGTGGAGCCTTTGCCGGGGTAGAAATCGTCAAAGCCCTGGCCCGAGTAGTAGAGCACGCCGCGAGCGTCGAAGGCGTTGGCGTGGTATTGGGCGATCCGCGCATTGAGATCGAGGACGACGCGCGGGATGAGTGGATTATTTCTGGTGGCGACGCCGGGTTGAAAAAAGAAGGTGCTGTTGGTGCCCATCTCGTGGTGGTCGGTGAGCACGGAAGGACGCCAGCGGTGGAAGAGTTCGTTGCGGGCGCGGGCCTCGGGGTGGGCGAGGGGAAGCCAGTCGCGGTTGGGGTCGAAGCCGTAGTGATTGAGCCGGCCGCGGGGCCAGGTCTCATTGAGTTCGCGGCTCTGGGGATCGCCGACGAGGACGCGGCCTTTGTTGCTGTTGACCCAATTTGCGAAGCGGTCCGAGCCGTCCGGGTTGCGCAGGGCTTCGAGGACGATGACGGCGTCGCGCAGTTGGGCGTCGATTTTTTCACCTTGGCCCGCGGCCAGATGGTACACCACGGCCGGCACGGCGTTCACGGCGCTGGGTTCGTTGCCGTGGATGCTGTAGCCCATGTTGATGACGACGGGCATTTTTGTGAGATCGAGGCCGGCGTGTTTGGCGGGATCGAAGAGGGCGAGGTGATCGGTGCGGATCCGTTCAAGGTCGCGGTGGTTGGTGGGCGAAGTGATGAGGGCCACGACGAGCGGTTTGAACTCATGGGTGCGGCCGATGATCTCGATCTTCACGCGGCCGGGCGCGGCGGCGGCGACGGCGCGCAGGTAAGCCTCGATTTGGTCGGAGCGGAGATGCCAAGCCCCTAGATTGAAACCGAAGAACTGCTCGGGCGTGGGCACGGCGGGATCGTAGGATGTGCCGCCGGGCAAGTAGTAACCGAGGGGTTCACCGCCGAGGGCCGAAGGCTCGGCGGCACGCAGAGTCGGGAGAAAAAGCGCTAGAACAGTGCAGCAGGTCGAAAGCGTTAGAAAAAATGGGCGCATCGAAAGACGTTTTTCGGTGCACGCGGCCGTGGCGAGAGGTTTTTGGGTGCGCTGGAGAGTCCGCGCAAACTTCGCGACAGGAGTGGGCGATGCCCGGACTTGACGGTGCCGAGCGGCGGGCGGCACGCTGGTTGGATGCCGCTGCAAAAATCGGGAGACGATCGGGACGCTCCCACGCGAATCGACCGATCAAAACTTGGGGCAACGCAGGCTGAGGACGAAGCGCGAGTGGAGAGCGTGAGCGCGTTTACGCGGCGGGTGAAAACCTTGCTCGAAGGCGGCATCGGGTCGTCGTGGGTGCGGGGCGAGGTCTCGAACGTTCGGGCGCAGGGCAGCGGCCATGTCTATTTTTCGCTGAAGGATGCGGGTGCGCAAGTGAGTGCGGTGTTGTTTCGCGGCGACGCGGCGCGGCAGACGGTCAAGTTGCGCGACGGCCAGCAGGTCGTGATTTACGGCGACGTGAGCGTGTACGAGGCGCGCGGGCAGTATCAGCTCATCGTGCGGGTGGTGATTGAGGACGGCGTGGGGCGGTTGCAGCGGGAGTTTGAGGCGATGAAGGTGCGTTTGGCGGCGGAGGGACTTTTTTCGCCGGAGAAGAAGCGGACGTTGCCGCCCTTGCCGGCGTGCGTGGGCTTTGTGACCTCGCCGACGGGTGCGGCGGTGCAAGATTTCATAAGAATCATGGCACGACGCGGCTGGCGTGGACGCTTGGTGGTGTTGCCCGCTAAGGTGCAGGGCGAGGGCGCGGCGGCGGAGTTGGCGGCGATGCTGGAGCTGGCGCAGCAGCAAGGGATTTTCGACTTGCTCGTGATCGGGCGCGGCGGCGGGAGCCTGGAAGATCTTTGGGCGTTTAACGAGGAGGTGCTGGTCCGGGCGGTGGCGGCGTGTGGGGTCCCCATTATTTCGGCGGTGGGGCACGAGATTGATTTTACGCTCTGTGATTTTGCGGCGGATGTGCGGGCGGAGACGCCGAGCGCGGCGGCGGAGTTGATCTCGAGTAAATTTGTCGAGGCGGCGCAGCGGGCGGGGCGGGCCGGTGAGGCGATGGGTGATGCGCTCGATCGGGCGTTGGCCGAGGGTTCGGAGCGGCTCGACCATGCCCGCTCGCGACTGCGCTTGCTGGCGCCGGCGGCCCAGATCGAGCAGGGCTATTTGCGGCTCGATGATCTGGGCAACCGGTTGACGGCGGCGCTACGAGGGGCGGCCCAGATGCGGCGTCAACAATTGGTCGAGGCCCGCGCGGCGCTGGCGCGGGTGTCACCGGAATTTCGCGTGCAGACCGAGTCTCACCGGCTCCTCGCGCTGTGGAAGCGTTTGCAAGCGGCGAGCCCGGCCTCGGTGTTGAACCGGGGATTTGCCATTGTGCGCGACGAGGCGGGCCGGCCGTTGATGCGGCGGGCGCAGGTAGCCGCGGGACAGAATCTGACGACGGAGTTCGCAGACGGCGCGGTGAATGTTCGCGCGGAGTAGCGGGGCGGATTGGGCGCCGAATCCGACGATGATTTCGCTTGGCAGTAGCCCGGCTGTAATAATTATCAAAGGTTGGGTTTGACCGTGCATCTACGTGCCGGCTGATCCCCAACCCCCACCTATGAACTCAAGAATCCCGTCCCTCCGGGGCGCTGCTTTAGCGCGCGCCCTGTTTGTCGTTTTGAGCGCGACTGCGCTGCGAGCGCAGACGCAAAGTGCCGCCGCGGCTCGTCCCGCCGGCGAAGAAGTAATCACGCTCTCTGAATTTCAGGTCTCGACGACCGCCGATAGAGGCTACCGGGCCGGCAATTCGGTCTCGGCGACCCGCATTAATACGCCGATCAAGGATCTGCCGTTTGCGATCAGTGCGTTTACCCAGCAGTTCATCACGGACATCGGGGCGCGGGATCTTTTCGATGTGGTGCAATATGCTCCCGGCGTGACGAGTGCAGGCCGCGAGTTCAACGCCGGCAACGCCGTCTATGCGATTCGTGGCTTCGACCAGACCCCGCAGCGCAACGGCTTTGTGGGCGAGGGCTACGTGGACACGGTCAGCATCGAGCGCGTCGAGGTGGTCAAGGGGCCGTCCTCGGTGCTGTATGGCCAGGTCGCTCCCGGCGGCACGGTGAATTACATCACGAAACGGCCCGGCACGAAGGCCTCGACCAAGGTCAACGTGCAGGCCGGCACCGACAGTTTTTGGCGCACGTCGGTCGACGTGAATCAGCCGCTGGTGGGCGACAAAGTGCTCTTCCGTTTCAACGCCGCCTACGAAAACGGCTTCGAATACATCAAACCCGGCGAGCAACGCACGGCGGTGTTCACTCCGGTCATCACCTGGCGCATCACCGACCGAATCGCGCTCACCGTGGACTACAGTAATTTTTCTCGGCGCGAAACTCCACCTTCCGCGCAGATCAAGCCCAACATCCAAGTTGTGGGCGTGCGGCCGGCGAACGGAATTCTCAGTGCGACCGGTGTGCTGATCAACTCGCTCGACAACAGTGATCCCGGCTTCCTGACCTACTATCCGTTGCCCCGGGATTTCAATTATCTCTCAAACAACGACAATCGCTTCTCCGACTATGAATCGATCAATGCGGAGCTGACCGCGAAACTGACGGATCACTGGAGCGCCCGGGCCAACTTCAACTGGAATAAACGCCGCGTTGCCCAGAAGCTGACGGGTCTTGGCGGCGTGAGCATCACCGTGCCGACGAGCTACTATCCGGCCGGGGCCACGTTGCCGATCTCGGCGGCCAATTACCTCATCGGGGCGCGGGCTTACGCCGCGGACCTGCTGCAAAATCCGAATCTCGCGCTGCTGGCCCCCGAGGCTCAGCTCGGCCGCCGCAAGCGGCTCCAGGAAAATTTCGGCCAAGGCAAAGCCTCGCAGGTTGAGCTGGCCGGCGACTACACCTTGGGCGGCGTGAAGGTGAAGCCCCTTGTCGGCGCGCTCTACAACGAGTCGCGCGGTTACAGCCGGCTCCGGTCCAGCACGACGGCAAATTTCTTCCCCGTCTGGGATATGAAGAATCCTGCGACTTGGGATCGTAACACGGACTTCGACCCGGCGGCGCAGCCGTTGACGACGAACAACCGGGCCGTCACCCGCAACAGCGCCGGTTACGCGATCGTGAACACGAGTTTCTTTGAGGACCGTTTGAACGCCGTCGTCGGCGCCCGCTACAACAAATCCTCGGGCTCCACGGATAACTTCCTCAACCCGGCCGGCAGTCTCGCCAAGGTCGCGACGAAAAAGACCACGCCCCAAGTCGGGCTCGGCTGGAAGGCCACCCGCGACGTGATGGTTTACGGTTCCTACAGCCAATCCTATGTGCTGAACGCGGCCGCGCTCACCCAAGCGAGCGTGCCGATCGGCCCGGCTTCGCCCACGACCTCGGAGGGCTACGAGCTCGGCGTGAAGACCGATTTCCTCAACGGCCGGATTTCGTCGACCGTCGCGGTTTTCCAGATCGAGCAGAAGGACCGCATTCTGAATTTCAATTCGTTCAATGCCCTCGGCGTGACGGTGATCAACAGTCTTCAGGGCACGCTCGACCGCAGCCGCGGCATCGAGGCCGAGGTCACTTGGTCCCCGATGGATAACTGGCAAGTATACGCCAGCGGCGCGATGAACGACATCCGCGTCACCCAAGTGCCGAAGGGCGTCGAGGTATTCCTTGGCGCGCATCCGGAGGCGACGGTCAAGGCGCTCTTCAACCTCTGGACGCGCTACTCATTCACCAGCGACGCACTCAAGGGCTGGTGGGTCGGCGGCGGCTTCAACCACACCGGCAAAAAGGCGCAGCGGACCAACAATCCGAAACTCTTCCTGCCGGCGGACACGCTTTGGAACTCGGCGGTCGGCTACGATTGGAAGCAAAACGGCCGGCCGATGAACCTCGCCTTGAACTGGCAGAACATGGAGGACATCGAATACTTCCCGGCCAACCAGCAGCGCGGTCTGCCCGGCCGCGCCGTGCTCTCGCTGACGACGAAATTCTAAAGTGGGCGAGACGGGCGACGGCCCCATCCGATAAGTTGCAAGGCGGGGCGGGTCTTTGACCCGCCCTTTTTTGGGTCTACGGGCGACGATATCCGGAGCCAATTGCGGGCGGCGCTGATGAGGGCGGGTCGGAGACCCTGCCCTACTTTTCGATCGTGACGACCCGGCGCTGGAATATTTGCGGTTCGGTGCTACGCTCATCGGGACAATGAAACTCTCACTCGCTCGATCGCTCGCTGCGGTGGCCGTTGCCACCAGTTTCTCTTATGCCGCTATGAAAACCAATGCTGCCGAATCCACCGTGGTATCCGCCAAAGACGCCCTCGACTGCAAGCCGGGCGAAGTTTCGGCGTGCGGGTTGCCGTCCAACGTCGTCATCGACCTGAGCAAGGCGAAGGTGCAGCGCACCGATGCCGATTGGCGCGGTCGGCTCACGCCGATCCAGTTTCGGGTCGCGCGGCAGCAGGGCACCGAGCCGCCTTTCCAGAACGAGTATTGGAACCACCACGAGGACGGCGTCTATTTTTCCGTGTGCAGCGACACGCCGCTGTTTGATTCGAAGGACAAGTTCGACAGTGGGACGGGCTGGCCCAGTTTCACGAAGCCGATCGAGAAAGCGTTCGTCGGAGAGCATGTCGATACGAGCTACGGGATGCGGCGCGTCGAGGTCCACGTGACGGTAGACGGCGGGCATCTCGGCCATGTTTTTGAAGATGGTCCCCGCGCGAAAGGCGGCCTGCGTTACTGCATCAATAGCGCGTCGCTGCGGTTCGTCCCGCGCAAGGCTTATGAGGCGTGGGTGGCGAAGAATCAGGCGGGTGCGGTGGCCGCGAAGTAGGGGATGCGGCACGGAGTAGGGCAGGGTCTCTGACCCGCCCTTTCACGCGTGGTGCGTTGCGCGGATGGCGTTGCGCGTGGTGCGTTGCGCGGAGGGCATGGTGCGTTGCGCGTGGTGCGTTGCGCGTGGTGCGTTGCGTGCTGTGCGTTGCGTGCTGTGCGTTGCGTGCTGTGCGAGGCGCGTGGTGCGCGTTGCGTGCTGCGCGTTGCGCGTGGTGCGTTGCGTGCTGCGCGTTGCGCGGAGGGCGGGTCGGAGACCCTGCCCTACTTTGTCCAAGGGTGATCTTCCCAGTGTGCAGCGAGGCCGGCCTTGACCGGGTTGTTGCGAATGTAGGCGACCGTTTTCTCCCACTCCGCGTCGTCGCGCATCCAGCGGTCGAACCACTCGCGTTGCCACACCGGCCCGGTGCCGCTCGTCTGTGTCGCGGCGCGGATCAGCCGGCCGGTGCGACCCTTGAGTCGCTTGATGATCTCATCGAGCGAGTGGGGGCAGTCAGGCGCGGGAGCGAGGAGCGCGTGCCAGTGATTCGGCATGATCGAGTAGTGCGGGACGGCGACGGACCAGTCCGTGAGCGCGCCGAGTTCGTCGATCATGATCTGGGCGCACGCCGGTTCGCGTACCCAGCACGCGCCCGTGCCCGCGTCGAGATACTTCTCCATCGTTGCGAAACACTGACGCTGGAGCGTCGCAAACTGATCGGAGACGGGATCTACGGCGGCGAGGGCGCGGTGGATTTCTTGCAGGCGGGCGACGATAGCCGCCGGCAGACTGTCGGCGAGGCGGACGGTGACGAAGTAACGGCCGCCTTTAACTTCCCAATGCGGGAGTTTCCCTCGGCGAAAACTCGTGGTCTCGACGAGGCGCATGGGACGGCCGAGGGATCGAAAATAGAGCAGGGTCTCTGACCCGCCCTAGATTGTTTCCGGCGATTGGGAGTGGCGGAGTTGGCTCGTAGGCCGGGTCGAAGAGGGCGGGTCGGAGACCCCGCCCCACTCCGAATCACAGCCTCGGAAACTTCACCCACTTCGCTCCGGCTTTGCCGGATTTTACGGCGGTCTCGATGAAGGCCATGCCCGCCAGGCCGTCGTTGATCGTCGGGAAATCGTAGCCGGTCTTCGGGGCTTTGCGGCCGGCGATGGAATCAGCGATGGCCACGGCGGCGCTGCGGTAAACGTTCGCAAAGGCCTCGATGAAGCCCTCGGGGTGCGCAAAGGGCGTGCGCGTCGCGCCCTGCGCAGCGGCCGAGACGTAGCTGTTGCCGCGACGATAAATCTGCTGGGGGGCGTCGGCTTTTTTCCAGATGAGCTCGTTGGGGTTTTCCTGGAACCACTGGAGCGAGCCTTGGGTGCCGAAGACGCGGATGTTGAGGTTGTTTTCCTCGCCGCTCGAAATCTGCGAGGCGAAGAGGATGCCTTTCACGCCGCCGCTGAAGCGCACAAGGCAGTTGCCATCGTCATCAAGGAGGCGGCCGGGGATGAAGGTCGAGAGCTCGGCGCAGATCGACTCGACTTCGAGGCCGGTGATGTAGCGGGCGAGGTTGTGCGCGTGGGTGCCGATGTCGCCCATGCAATTGGAGACGCCGGAGACGTTGGGGTCCATGCGCCAGTTGGCGATTTTGCTCACGGTCTTGGCTTCAAGCGCGGTGATCGCGTAGCCCTGCGGATACTCGACGACGATCTTCATGAGCTGGCCGAGCTTACCGCTGCGGACCCACTCGCGGGCTTCCTTCACCATCGGGTAACCGGTGTAGTTGTGCGTGAGGGCGAAAACTTTGCCGGTCTTCTTGACGACGTCGCGGAGCTTGCGGCCCTCGGCGAGGGTGAAGCAGAGGGGCTTGTCGCACACCACGTGGAAGCCGGCCTCGAGAAACGTTTTCGCGATGGGGGCGTGGGTGTTGTTGCGCGTGACGATGGAGACGAAGTCGATGCGCTGATCGGCGGGCAGGGCGGCTTCAGCCTGGGCCATTTCCTGGTAGGTCGCGTAAACGCGGCTGGGGTCGAGGAAGAGGTCCGCGCCGGAGGCTTTGGATTTGGCGGGATCGGAGGAGAAGCAGCCGGCGACGAGATCGATCTCGCCGTCGAGCCGTGCGGCCATGCGGTGGACGGCGCCGATGAAGGCGCCACGCCCGCCGCCGATCATACCCATGCGGAGTTTACGGTTAAGTTTCATAGAGGGAGATGAAGTTTGGGAGACAGGAAAATCGGAGGACCGCTGGGAAGCAAAGGACGACCGTTGGTCAATTCTCGGGTTTTTTCTATTCGTCAGGGTAGGTCTCGTCGTAGATGTCGCTCACCCTTTTGCCGTTAAACGTCCAATGTGGGCCGGGCTGAACGCTGTAGTCTAACTGAAGCATGAGACGCGTTGCTGCGGTCAAGGTCAGCTCTTGATCTCGATACTTCACTTTCTTGGGCGCAATTACAGTTGCGGTTGAGTCGTCGTCGAATGACTGCAAGACGGAACCGACGGGAATTCCCATCTCATCAAAATTCAGGTTCGGCCGACGCGAGCGAAGCGACTCTGCTGCTTGCGCGGATTCTGGGTCGACCTGAGAATTCTCTTGTTTCACTTCATCGGTCGCATCTTCCGAATGCAGGAGTTTCAAGATCGCGATCGCTTGTTCTGGTTCGATTCGAAAAAACTCGCGCTTGGGATTGATCCGCTGCGGGCCGAACGCGATGTGAAGAGCTTTTTCGACTTCGAGTTCGTCGCCCACTCTGCAAGCGAACTCGATTTTAAACGGCACTGGCACACCTGTGGTGTAAAGCTGCAGGATTCTGTCGTTAGCGTCGCCGAGAGACGTCTTTCCAATTTTGACGAGTCCCGGCATCGCCGGATTTGTGAGGACGTAAACAATCATGAAGATGACCAACTGCCGTGCTCTGTTTTCCGCTTAATCTCAAAGCGCCACCGGTTTGCCCGTCGCCGCCGACTTGTAGGCGCCGTCGATGATCTTCATCAGCGCGAGGGCTTGGGCCGGGGTGTTGAGCGGCTTCTCGGTGCCCTCGAGGGTGCGGATGAAATTTAGCGCGGAGCGCGCGCGGCCCATCGTCTCGTCGGGGGTGACCACGATGTCGCGGTTCACTTGGCGGCCGTGTTCCAGCGTGTAGAGTTGGCAGTCGTCTTGCGCGGTTGCGTCGATGCCGTTGACCCCGAAGAGGCGGCGCACCAAGCCGCCGGCTTTGGCGCCTTGGAACGTCACGGAGACTTCCTCGCGTTGGTTCATCTCGGCCCACGACACGGCGAAGTTCATCGACTGCCCGGTCTTGAACGTGATGAAGCCGTGCGCGGCGGCCTCGACGTCGGTCGTGCCCTTTTCAACATCGGGGATGCCCCACGGGCCTTTGAACGCTTTGTTGTCGATGTGATCGTGGTAGGTGCGTGCGAGGATGTGCGCGGGCTCGGGGTAGCCCATGAAGTGGAGCCCGAGGTCGATCATGTGGAGGAGGTCGATGAGCGGGCCGCCGCCGGAGAGGGCCTTGGTGGTGAACCAGCCGCCGAAGCCGGGGATGCCGGCGCGGCGGATCCATTTCGCCTGACAGGTGTTGATGGTGCCGACGGTGCCGGCGGCGATGTAGTCCATCATCGCGTAGCTCTCGGGGCGGGCGCGGTTGTTGAAATTGAACATCAGCGTCTTCTTCGCCTTTTCGGCGGTGGTCTTCATGACCGCCATTTCCTTGGCGCTGAGGGCGGGGGGCTTTTCGCAGAAAACGTGTTTGCCGGCCTTGAGCGCCTGCAGGGCGAGTGGGGCGTGGAATTTGTTGGGGACGATGATTGAGACGGCGTCGAGCTCGGGGACGGCCTTGAGCATCGCGGTGACGTCGGTGAAGACGCGGCCGATCTGGTGCTTGGCGGCGGCGCGGTCGGCGGCGGCCTGGTTGACGTCGCAGAGCGCGACGATTTCGGCGCCGGCCTGGCGAAAGCCGCTGGCGTGATAGCCGGCCATGCCGCCGGCTCCGATGATGGCGATTTTGGTGCTCATAAAATTAGATGGGAAAGGTGACGGAGAAAGACGGGTGGCCCACGGAACACACGGAATACACGGAAATAAAACGGGCTCCAATTCTTCCGGGTATTCCGTGTGTTCCGTGGGCCAAAAAAACTTGGGGGCTTCTTACTGGTTTTTCTTGTCGAACTGCGCGTCGAAGATGATCGCGCTCGAGGGGAAATCGACTTTGCGGACGAAGGCGGAGGCCTCGGTGGCGCCGTGGACGCGGTCCATGCGGCTGTCTTCCCACTCGACGGAAAGCGGGCCGCGATAGCCGACGTCATTAAGAGCGACGATGATCTCCTCGAAGTTGATGTCGCCGTGACCGAGGGAGCGGAAGTCCCAGTAGCGGCGGGCGTCGCCGAAGCTGACGTGACCGCCGAAGACGCCGACCGAGCCGTCGCCGTGGCCCCACCACACGTCCTTCATGTGCAGGTGAAAAATGCGCGAACCAAACGCGCGGATAAACTTCACGTAGTCCACGCCTTGGTAGCCGAGGTGGGACGGGTCGTAGTTGAAGCCGAAACGCTTATGGCCCTTCACGGCGTCGATCGCGCGTTGGGAGCTGGCGAGGTCGAAGGCGATCTCGGTGGGGTGAACCTCGAGGGCGAAATTCACGTTGGATTTTTCGAAGGCTTCGAGGATCGGGCCGAAGCGTTTGCCGAAGTCGGCGAAGCCGGCATCCCAGTAAGCCTGCGAAGTCGGCGGGAAGGCGTAGATCGAGTGCCAGATGGAGGAGCCGGTGAAGCCGTTGACGACGGCGGGGAAGTCGTCGGTGCTTTGGCGGCCGGGCTTGGCGTCGAAGAAGGCGCGGGCGGCGCGACCGGCGGTGATCATCTTGCGGGCGGCGCGTTTGCGGACGCCCTCGGGATCACCGTCGCCCCAGACATCGGCCGGGAGAATCGACTGATGGCGCTCGTCGATGCGGTCGCAGATCGCCTGGCCGACGAGGTGGCTGGAGATGGCGTAACAGGTGAGGCCGTGGTCCTTCAGCAGCGCCCATTTGTCGTGGACGTATTTTTTGGAACTGGCAGCGGCATCGACGTCGAAGTGGTCGCCCCAGCAGGCGAGTTCGACGCCGTCGTAGCCCATGCTCTTGGCGAGCGGCGCGAGTTTTTCGAGGGGCAGATCGGCCCATTGGCCAGTGAAGAGGGTGACGGGACGTGGCATGTTTTTAGGAGGTTTTAAGGATTAAGGGGAAAGCATTAAGAGGCACCAAGAGGGCGATTCAGGGGTGACGGGCGCGCGGGGGGCAAGCGGATTGTTTTTTGGGATTTTTTTTGGGACGGAAAGCGATTCGGGCTTCGCGCCGGCCGACGATTGGGCCAGTTTTGGAGGATGTTGCGGCGCGCGTTTTCCAGTCTCGGTTGTCCGGAGTTCACTCTCGATGCGGCGTTCGCGCTGGCCGAAAGACACCGGCTCGACGGTTTCGAGCTGAGGGCGCTCGGGGGCACAATTGATCTGCCGGGGTATTTCGCGGCGCAGTTTGGGTCGCCTGCCGCGCTCGCGGAGAAACTGGGTGCAGCGGCGGGTAAAATCTTGGCCTTCGACACGTCGTTGAAGCTGATCGGCAACACGCCGGCGGAGCGGGCCGGATTTTTGGAATTTCTACCCTGGGCCGAAGCGCTGAGAGTGCCGCGCCTGCGGATTTTCGACGGAGGCCGCGGGCTCTCGGATGACGCTCTCGCCGAGGCCGCCGAGACCGTGCGTTGGTGGCAGGCGTTGCGGCGCGAGCGCGGGTGGCGGGCGGATCTGATGGTGGAGACGCACGATTCGCTGGCGAACGCGGATGCGATCCGTCGGTTCGCGCTCGCGGCGCCCGGCTGCGCGGTGCTGTGGGATTCGCACCACACGTGGCTCAAGGGCGGCGAAGATCCGCTCGTGACGTGGCCCGCGATCCGCGAGCTCGTCGTGCACGTGCACGTGAAGGACAGCATCGACGTGCCGTCGGCGCGGCACGCGTGGACTTATGTGTTGCCCGGCGCGGGGCGTTTTCCGATTGCGCCGTTATTGGCGGCGTTGCGCGCCGATCGTTTTTCCGGCCCGGTGTCGCTGGAGTGGGAGCGCATGTGGCATCCCTATCTGCCGCCGCTTGAAGAGGCGCTAAGGACGGCGGCGGCGAACCGCTGGTGGTAGCGTTGGGGCGTGCTCGGCCGGGCGGGTGGCTCCGCTTTCCCGAAACTGCGTCGGCGTCAGGCCCACGCACCGCACAAAAGCGCGGGCGAAGACCGTGCCGCTGCGATAGCCGACTTGGGCGGCAATGGTCTCGAGTTTGCCGTCGGAGTTTTCGAGCAATTCCTTGGCGCGCTGGATGCGCATGTAGGTGAGATGCTCCATTGGGGTACGGCCGAGTTCGCGACGGCAGATGCGGCGGAGGTGCTCGGCGCTCACGCCGCAACGGGCGGCGAGCGAGTCGAGTTTCCAACCGGTCGCGAGTTCGCGCACGACCGCCTCCCAGAGCTCGCCGATGCGGGAGCCGACGAGCCATGGGCGGGCGCTGCGCCGCGTAAGACCGTGCACGAGGCTCACCCAGTGGTGGACCTGCGACGGGTCGCGGTCGCCCGACCATTCATCGCGCAGGCCGGCGAGAGCGCGGCCGAGTTCGAATGCACCCTGTTTGACGAGCAACGGGGACGCGGCGCCGACCAACGGCTTGAGCCAAGAAGGTTCTTCATAACGCACCCAGGCGAAATCCCAACGCTTGCCGGGCACGGCGTGAAACGCGTTGAGCACGCGCGGTGGGGCCATGCAGAGCGAACCAGCCGTGACGCGCGCCCATTTTCCTTCCAGCAGCACCCGGCCCTCGCCGGCCAACGTGGCGAGAAAAAAACTGCCCGACGGCGCGAGTCGCACGCGGCGGTAAGGCGCGTGAACGGTGTCGAGACCGAGCCAAGCGATGCGGTGGGTCTTCAACTCCGGGCACTGCTTCACGTCGACCGCCCAACGCCGGGTGCGAGAACCGTCGACGGTGGTTTCCTTAAATGAAGGCGAGGGCGGTTGATCCACGGCCGGAGACTCAAGCGCCAAGTTGGGGCGCGATGCACGTCAAAATCCGAAGTGGAAATTCGTCACCCGAAGGTGTGTGCTCGGCGCTTTACCTCCCGCGTCGGAAGGGCAGTTTGAGGGCTTGTCACTCGGCCGTCGAAGCCCGGCGCTGTACTTACTCGTCTTTCACCTCATCTCTCATGCCCAATCCCTGGACCGGAAAAGGAAACCCTTACACGCGCGAGGAAGTGCGCGAACGCCTCCGCGCCACGCTCGCCAAAGGTGACGCCATTATCGCTGCCGGTGCCGGGACCGGCATCAGCGCCAAATTCATCGAGAAAGGCGGAGCCGATCTAATTATCATCTATAACAGCGGCCGTTTTCGGATGATGGGCCACGGTTCAACGGCCGGGATGATGGCCTACGGCGACGCCAACGCGATTGCCATGGAGATCGGCGAATACGAGGTACTGCCCGTGGTCGAGGAGTGTCCCGTCATTTGCGGCGTTCACGCCACCGATCCGCGTCGCCGCATGTGGCACTGGCTCGGCCAGGTCAAAGAAATGGGTTTCTCCGGCGTGAATAATTTTCCCACGCACACCATCGTCGACGGCCATTTCCGCGGCGTGCTCGAAGAGACCGGCATGAGCGTGAAAAAAGAATACGAGATGATCGCCCTCGCTCGGCGGATGGACTTGTTCTCGGTCGTTTACGTGGGCTCGCCCGAGGAAGCCATCGAGATGGCCAAGGCCGGGGCGGATGCGATTATCGCGCACGTCGGCACCACCGTTGGCGGGAGCATCGGCGTGAAAAACGCCCTCGTGAGTTGGGATCACACGATCAAGACCACCCAGGACATCATCGACGCCGCCTCCACGATTCGGAAGGACATCTTCTTCCTTTGTCACGGCGGCCCGATCAATACGCCCGAAGACGCCGCCCGCGTCATGGCCGCGACCGCTTGCGACGGCTTCGTCGGCGCGAGTAGCCTTGAACGCATGGGCGTCGAGGAGTCGCTCACCAATCTCACGCGCAAATTCAAAGCCCTGAAACGCAGCCCGAAGTAGGGCAGGGTCTCCGACCCGCCCTCCGCGCCCCTCGATCAGCCCAGGGCGGGTCAAAGACGCCGCCCTACTTTCAATCCCGCATCCCCAATCCCCCATGTCTTCCCCTCAAGACCGCCGCTTCGTTCAAATCGCCGACGCCCTGCGCGAGCCCAACGCTTGGACCAACAACGAGTGGCTCTGCCGTCCCGACCTGGTCGGCGCCGAGAAACTCCTGCTGGTCCGTGCGAACATGGATCCGCTGCACTGCCACCCGTTTCATTACCATCCGCACCGCGAGGAAATCATCTACGTGCTTTACGGTCGGGCCGAGCAATGGGTGGGCACCGAACACCGCATTCTCAGCGCCGGTGAGATGGCGCACATCCCCGCCGGCACGATCCACGCGACCTACAACCCCCACGCCGAGCCCCTCGTTTTCCTCGCGATCCTTTCCCCCGCCAAGCTCCCCGACGAATTGGCCGTTGTGCCCGATCCGTTCGACGTCTCCACCCAAGAGCCTTGGGTCAGCCTCCGCGACCATTTCCCTGCCTGCAAAACCCGCTTCTGAGCTGCCCAATCCCAATTCTTTGAACCGCTAATTTTCGCTAATCCTCGCTAATTTCAGAACCCGTCTCGATTCGCCGATCAGGCGAATCTTCCGGGATCGAAAAATTAGCGAAGATTAGCGGTTAAAAAATCTGAGACTTCCTGATGTCTGCCCCTGCCTCATCGCCCCCTCCGCCCGCGCCCGAGCGTCCCTTGCCCCTCGGCACCCGCCTGGCCTACAGCG
>CAMBRG010000015.1 GCA_945869845.1 Opitutus sp. GAS368
CGTCGGCGGCCTGACCGCCCTCGCGCTCTTGGAAATGCTCAACCCCCACTACGCGTTCGCCGCCCAAGTCTCCGAGGAAGACGCGCGCGTCTCCACCCGCTACGAAAAATTTTCCTCGCCCGCCGGTCACGGCGAATGCCGCGGTCTCCTCGCGAAACCCGCCGGCGCCAAAGGCAAACTTCCCGGCGTGATCGTCATTCACGAAAACCGCGGCTTGAATCCCTACATCGAAGACGTCGCCCGCCGCGTCGCCCTCGCCGGCTTCGTCGCCTTCGCTCCAGACGGACTCTTCCCGCTCGGCGGTTATCCCGGCACCGACGACGAGGGCCGCGCCATGCAGTCAAAGCTGGACGGCAAGAAACTTACCGAAGATTTCGTCGCCGCCACCCAATTTCTTCACGCTCACGCCGAGTGCAACGGCGCCGTCGGCGTGACCGGCTTCTGCTACGGTGGCGGCATGGCCAACACCCTTTCGTGGCGTCTTCCTGAAATCGTGAAAGCCGCCGTGCCCTACTACGGCGGTCAACCCGCCGCCGAAAACGCCGCCAAGATCAAGGGCGCGCTCCTACTTCACTTCGGCGAACTCGACGCCCGCGTAAACGCCGGCTGGCCCGCGTGGGAAGCCGCGCTGAAAGCCGCCAAGGTAGAACACGAGGCCTTCATCTACTCCGGCACGAATCACGGCTTCCATAACGACACGACGCCCCGCTTCGACCAAGCCGCCGCTGAGCTGTCTTGGACCCGCACCATCGAGTTCTTCAAAAAGAAACTCGGCTGAGTCCGTCCGATGTGGGAGCGAGCTTGCTCGCGAAAAGGAGACCCAGATCGCGAGCAAGCTCGCTCCCACACCCAGCTCCCACCCCCAGCTCCCACACCCAGCTTCCGATCTCGCTCAGAATTCGCGCTCCTTCGCGCCCATTCGCGGTTAAAAAAATCTGCCCCTCAGCCCACCCGCGCAAACGCTACGATCTCGTTCTGCTCGCGGTGATTCGTCCAGAAATTCGTCCCGTCGAACGCCAGACCTC
Source organism: Opitutus sp. GAS368 (assembly GCA_945869845.1). GTDB lineage: Bacteria > Verrucomicrobiota > Verrucomicrobiia > Opitutales > Opitutaceae > Tous-C4FEB. Next base: position 1,026 of record CAMBRG010000015.1, read on the forward strand.
GCGCCGAAAAGCCCAGCTTGGCCAGCGGCTCGCAGCCGCCGGTGGCCGGATCGAGCCGCTCGATAAAGTAGTCGTTCGACTCTTCGTCCGTCGTGGTCGCCAGATAAAAAACCCCGTGCGCAAAGCACTGCCCGACCACTTGGCGCGACACGGCCAGCACCCGACCCGGCGTGCCGTCAGCTCCCATCGAAATCAACTTCTGCGGATACCACTGGCTGAGTACCAGCGACGTGCCGTCGTGCGAGAGATGCGAACCCATCCCGTCCGGACACGGCAGACTGAACCCCGGTTCAAAACCCACGCCAGGCCGCACCCGGCGAATCCGCCGTGCATCGATATCCACCGCATCGACCCCACACACCACATAGAGGTCGTCGCCGACTTTGGTCGTGCCCCAGACCGTGACGCCTGCCGGCACCTCACATTCCCACGTCACCTGCCACGAAGCGCCGTCCAAGGCGTAGAATTTCTTCGTCTGCCGCGAGCTCAGCCAAAGCGTGCCACCCTCCGCATAAATGGCCTGCGGCTTGGGAAACGGCGCGGCCCGACGCTGTAACTCGGTGATCATTTTCATCACTCGAATCGAGAGGCAGATTCTATCTGTTGCAATGCGTCAACGCGGCGCTGGGTGTAATTTGCCCGCATCCGCACCCCTTCGACCGTTGACCAAAAGCCCGAGGCGACCCGCGCTCACGGCACCTCGTAAATTTCCACGATTCCTTCACCCACGCCGCCGTCCACCCCCGATACCTGCACGGTGTAACTGATCCCGGCCGACAGCGTGACGACCACCGCCGCGTCTCGACTTCCGGGCGTGAGCGGAAACGCCCCCACCTGCGAAAATACCGCCGCCAACGCCGGGTTCCAATCGTCGTTCTCGGCAATCCGCGCCGATCCATCCCGCACCTCGATCCTAGGATTGGCCAACACTCCCGGCAGATTGAACGGCGGCAGCCCCAACGCCGGACCGATGCCGCGGATCAACACGCGGCGCGTCCCGGTGCCGCTCAGATAGAATCCCGCGATCAACACATCATCGCCGGTGCCCACTTGGTTGCGCGCCGACAAACCGATCAACCGCGCGGCGCTCCCACTGCCCGCATCATAAACCTCAGCGAGCACCGTCCCGCCCGTCGTACCCGTGACTTCGACCGTGTGCAGCCCGCGCACCGGCCGAAGCAACGCCGCATCGCGACTCGCCGCCGGAAACGGGAACGCGCCCAGCCCTGAAAACACCGGCGCAAACGCCGCCGGCCAATCGTTGTTGTCCGCTACTTTCACCCCTTCCCGAAACAATTCCATCCGCGGATCAGCCATAAATGCCGACAACCCAAACGCCGCCAGCGCCGGTCCCGCCGCGCGCACGAGCAGATCCTTTGAGCCGCCATTCACGACGAATCCCACCGTCACCGTCTGCGCCGTCGCCAATGTCGTCCGCAGCGATACACTCGAGAGCCACGCCGCCGGATCGACGGCGATCTCCGCCGCCACACTCGTCACCGCGCCCAGCCCATTCGAGACCACCACCGCATAACCACCGGCATCCGTCGGCCGCGCCGATGACACCAGCAACGTCGCGCCCGTCGCGCCCGGGATGTCCACGCCGTTGAAACGCCATTGATAAGACAGCGGCGAGGCCCCGATCGCCGCCACGGCCAAGCTGAGTTCGCGACCCACCACGACCCGTTTGGTCGGCGGCTGGAGCGCAATCGCCGGGGCACCCGTCCCCGAGAATCCGGCCCGCGCCACTTCGACAGATCGCGTGACCACCGGACTGGCCGCAAAGTTCGTGAGCGTGGCTTGAAACGTAAAAGGATACACCGCGTTGCTCAGCCCGGTCGGCACGGAGGTGCGAAACGTCAAAATTCCCGAGGCGTCCGCCGTCAGCGAAACCACTTCTGTCACCTCATTCCGCAGTCCATCCGCCACCAGCACCGTCGCGCCACTCACCGGTCGGCCACCGACATCAGTTACCGCCCACGTAAACTCGACGGCCTCGCCCCAGTTCCGAACCTGGGTGGTCGCCGGCGTCACACTGGCGAGGCGCAACGCCGGCGGTGCGGCCGAGGTCGTTGCGGTGACTTCGTTGGTAAAGAGGAGCGAGGGTCCCGCGGCGTTAAACGACTGCACACGGTAAACGTAGCTGACGCCCGCGGCGACGGTCGCATCGCGGTAGCTCACGACGTTCGAAGCGACCGTGGCCAACGCCGTCCAGCTCGTCGCCGCACCTGCTTTGCGCTCGATGCGGAAGCCGCTTTCGTTGGCCGTCGTGTCCGTCCACGCGAGCGCGATCGCCGCCGCCTCCCCGCTCGCGATCAAGGCCGCCGGCGCGGCCGGCGCCGTCGATCCGCCCAGATACTCCGCGATGCCGTCGCGAATCGCGGCCGCCACGAGCCGCTTGAAACGGTCGTCCTGCAACGCCGCGTTGTCCGGCGTCGGCAGGTCCATGAACGCGATTTCGAGAATCACCGCCGGCCGCGTCGCGAGTCGATTCTCACCGTAGCTGCCATTAAAGCCCTTCACGAGTCGATCGCGCCACGTCGGATTATAGTCGCGCCGGATCGCATTCATAACGCTGGCATGCAGCACGTCGGCGAGACGCTTGTTCTGCGCCGCAAAGGCGTTGCCCGTGTCGTAAAGCGTCTCCGTCCCGGTGCCGCCGCCGCCGTTGTTGTGGATGCTCACGAGCAACTCGGCCTCGATCGCGTTCGCGTAGCGCGGTCGGCAGCGGATGTCTTGCTCGAGATGGGTAAAGCCCGACTCGTTCCAGACCGCAGGATCGGCCCCGAGCGCCTTCACGTGGTAGCGCGCCGCCTCCTGCCATTTCGGAAAACCCGACTCTCCATTGCCGGCGTTGCGGTCGAGATTCCGCGTCGAGCGCACGTCGGCACCGTCGGCCACGAGCAAGGTGTTCAAAATCGTGACGAAGTCGTGGTTCACAAAATCTTCCACGATCCCCTGCAACAACGGCCGCTGCAGGCCCCAGCTACTGCCCGTGAAATAATATCCGTGCCCCGGACTGATCGCGACGCGCCGACCGCTCAGAGCCTGAGCCGAGGGCAACGGCGGGGCAGGCAAGAGCACCGCGTCCCGCGCCACCGACGGCACGGAGACGTTTTCCTTCGATTCGAAAAGCCGCTCCAACGGCACGCCGTCGATCAGGAAATACAGGTCAAACGTCCGCAGCTCCGTCTCCAGCACCGCGCTGGCCGCTTCGTCGATTTCATGGGCAAAGGCTTCAAACGCGCCGCTCCCCAACCCGAGCTCCAACACCTCGCGGCTGAAGTTCAGGTTGAGCCGACTCCCTTCGAGCGACGCCGCCAGCAGGCGAATCTTTCCCGCGATTTCCGGAGGTGCGGATGTCGGCAACGCCGCCACGACTGCCGCCGCCGCTCGCGCCCCCAAGGGAGCAGGGTTGGACGCCGCAAACATCGGATTTTCCACCGACCCAAAAAAGAGAACCGCCGAAAACAAAACCGTTGAAAAGAACCATTTCAGCATGGGGTGAGCGTCAGCGGATGTCGTGCGATAAGTCTAAAGCTTCGATTTACCCCAACACGCTTGTCAAACACCGGACCCCGCCTTCCCTGCCCTGATGTCGCCGCCGATTTTTTCACTCCTTCGCTCCGGCCTGATTTTGCTCTAGTGCGCGGCGTGGACACCGCTCCGAGCTGACTTCGAACTTACCGGCACGCTCCCCGCCCGATTAGCCACCGGACCGATCATCGTGCGGCGCGAATCGCTCGAGACCCGAACCTCCATCGAAGTCGCGCGGGCCATGCTTTCGGAGGGCAACGTTAAGGTCCGCGTGCCAGCCTCCTCTGGTCTCTTTACCGTCGAACTGGGCGAACTCCGGGGCTCGTTCGTCGCCGCCGATGGACAAACCTTAACCCTCTCGACCGCGGATGATGGCAAAAACCTCATCATCGCAGGCGCGCCCGACCAAGACCTCTTCGTCGCCTACGAAGCGCTCCGCGCAAAATCTTTCGCGCGACTTGTGACGCCCGAGCGTGAAGGTGTCGCCGCCGCCCGCAGTCGGGGCGACGAACCAGAAGTCGAGCGCCTCACCGAGCGCGAAGTCGCCGGTTTCAACGAACATCGCCGCGAGCTCAACGACTTCACCCTCGACCGGCTCAAAGGCTCGGCCGCGCTCTACGCCGCCTCGCTGCGCTGGGACGGCGACACCCGCTTGGACGAGTTGGGCGCCGCCGTGGCCGCTTACGCCAAACTTTACCCGACCGGCGAGATCGCGCGCCTGCTCACGGAGCGGATTGCCCGCTTTCGCGCGATCGCTATCGGCGCCGCGGCCCCCGATCTCGCCGGACCCACGCCCGGCGGCGCCACGTTGAAATTAAGCAGCCTGCGCGGCCGCACGGTGCTGGTTGATTTCTGGGCCTCGTGGTGCGGCCCCTGCCGCGTCGAGAATCGCCACTACGTGGAACTCTACCGCCGCTACCGCCACGCCGGCTTTGAAATTCTCGCCGTTTCCGTCGATCAGAGCGGGCCCGCCTGGAAGGCCGCCATCGCCCAGGATGCGGCGACGTGGCGCCACATCTCCGACCTCACCGGCTGGAAAACTCCGCTCGCTGCCGCCTACAACGTCGCCGCTCTGCCCGCCAGTTTCCTGATCGACCCGACCGGGAAAATCATCGCCAAGGACCTCCGCGGACTCCGCCTGACCAAGCAGCTGGAGCAGATTTTTCCTCCGGCCGCCGCTAAGCCCTAATTCGCACCGTTGCTTTTCCGACACGCGTGCCCCTCTCTCCACGGTCCTCCATGCCCGCCACCCAAAAACAGCGTCGTCCCTTGGTCCTAGCCGTTGATGACGCCAAAGCCGTCCGCACCATCGTGGAGACCGTACTTGCCCCGTTCGACTGCAACGTCGAAGGCGCAGCCAACGGCTACAACGCGCTCTTCAAAATGGAGACCGCCCTGCCCGATCTCATCATTCTTGATGTCAACATGCCCATCATGGGCGGCCTCGAGATGCTCACGATGCTCAAGTCCAAGCCCGAGCTCCGCGCCATCCCCGTGGTCATCCTTGCCTCACCCGCCGACCACGCGGTGCTGCCCCAGCTCAAGGCCCTCGGTCTCGCCGGACTCCTCATGAAGCCCTTCGCCCCGGCCGCTTTGCTCGAGGTGGTCCGCAACCTCATCTCGCTCCAGCCCGTCAAGGCTTGAGCCGTCCACCCGGCTCAGCGCGCGACGAGAGCCGCGAAGACCGACCTCGCCACCGAGCGGATGATCTCACGCTCGCTGGCGTGGTCGGTCGTAAACGTCACAAGCACGTAGCGCGCTCCATCGGCCAGTTCGACGAGCACGCCGTCATGCCGCGTCTTGCTCGTCCAGCCGGCCTTTGACCAGAGCTTGGTCCCCGGCGGTAAAGCCGGCCCCGTAAACTTCGCCTGATCGTCGGGATCAACGGCCTTTGTCGCCGGGTCCCGCGCGAGCAACTCCATCATCTGCGCGCTTCGAGCCCCGGTCACACAGTTCCCGGTCGCAATCTCCACTAACAACCGCGCCGTTGCTTCGGTCGAGAGCATGTTGCGCTGCGGTTGAAACAACCGGATGGCCTGCGACTCCCGTCCATAGGGACCGTCGCCCCAAGGCTTCTTGTTCGCGATCACGTTTGTGTAACCCAATCCGGAAAAATATCGGGAGACTGCCTCACGTTTGTCGAACCACCCCGCGATTTCCGCGTCCGACAATTCCGGGCCGCTCGTCGTGCCCGTGAGCAAGTCGATCACGTAGTGGGTGGCGTCATTGGAAGAATCGACGATCATGTCGCGCATCGCGCGGCGCAGCTCCGGCGTATCCGCCAGCCGACCGTCCTCCATCCAGCGATGGGCCGCCGCGAGGTAGAACAGCTTGATCACGCTCGCCGGATAAATCTGTAGGTCACCCCGCACGCTCGCCTGCACCGGCCGGACCGGGTCGCGCAGATCAACCAACGTGACGGCTAGATGCTCCGACTTCAACGAACGGTCAGTGAACTCGGCCAGCGTCACCCGCACCGCGCCGTCGACGATCGTCTGCAATCGCGGCGAGGTGCCGATCACCGGCGCCGCTCCCAGCGGGAGCAAAGCGAGAACCACCAAAAGCCCGCCCGAGCGCAAAAGTGAAATCACCATATTTGGAGCGAAACCAAACCGGGACTTGGCGCCAGCCCGTTTCGAGCCCGGACCGTCCAATCAATCCGCCGCACCCGGTCCTTCGACGACCAACCGGATCGAATCGAGCCGTAGCCGCGCGGCTTCGATCGCCGTCCGCGTTTGGGCAAGTTGCTCACGCGCCAGCTCGAGTTCTTCCGGCCGCACATGGTCATTAACTTTCGCGAGATCCTGCAGCCGCCGGAGCTCACCACCCAGCGCCGTTTCGGCTTTCGCCGCCGCCTCCGTTTTCAAGCTCCCCGCCAGAGCCTCGGCCCGCTCGGTCGCGGTCGCGAGCAGGGTCTTCAGGAGAGCGGCATTGAATCCCGGACGGGCCAAGAATCGCTGGATGGTTCCATCAATAAAATCAGCCGCAAGCGCGGTCGCATCGCGGGTCGCCGTGTGGTCGTTACCGCGCAGATCGATCACCGTTCGCACCGGGGTCGGCGCGAGAAACTGGTCCACATGCCACCGGGTGTCGGCGACCGTTTCGAGCACGAACACCGCCTCGAGGATCAGATTCGGCGTGCGCGATTTGACGAAACCAAACGCAGCCGTGCCCGACTTGGAATCCACCAGCAGATCAATCGCGTCTTGCACGAGCGCGTGGTCGGGCGAAATGAAGCGGATATCTTCGCGCACAATGGCCCGCTGGCGCTGAAACGTCGCCAACATCCCATCGCGGGGGATCGAGGGAAAGCCTTCGATGTAGGCGTGGCTCGGGTCGAGAAACACGTCGCCGTCTTCATGTTCCTTGATGCGCACGCCGAAGTGGTCGAGCAGCTCGACGAGGAAATCGCGCAAAAATGGATCGGCATCGGCCGCCCGCACTCGCGCCAGTACCGCCTCGGCCGCCGCCGGATTGAAGGAGTTGAGCTCGAGCAACCGGTCGCGCCCTTTCTCCATTTTCAGCGCGAGGGCTGATTTAAACACCACCGTCTCCGCAACCAACGCCTCCAACGCCCCACGCCCGGCCGCCGCGTCCTCACCGTAGCTCTGCGCGAGTTCGAGGAGCCGCGGTTTGAAGGCGTCTTGGTAGTCGTTGCCGCCGTGGAGCGAAGTCTCAAACGCATCGAGCCCGCGATGATACCATTCTACGACGCACTCCTCGCCGCTGCCCGCGACATAGGGCACGTGGATGCGGATCGTCTGCGTTTGCCCGATCCGGTCGAGTCGGCCGATCCGTTGCTCCAGCAAACCGGGATTGAGCGGCACATCGAAGAGCACGAGCTGATGGGCGAATTGAAAGTTGCGGCCTTCACTCCCGATCTCGGAGCAGATTAGCAGTTGGGCCCCATCGCTCTCGGCAAACCACGCGGCGTTGCGATCGCGCTGCACGAGCGGCAAGCCCTCATGAAACAGACCGACCTTCAGATTGATTTTCTCCAGCAGCGCGGTCTCGAGCGCGACGACCTTCCGCTGAGATTTGCAGATCAGCAGAACCTTGGCGCCACGCTGGGCGGTGAGAAAACCGACGAGCCAATCGAGCCGGGGGTCCCCCCGAAACGCGTAGCGGAGCGTGGCGTCGGTGTTGTGTTCCTCGGCCACCAACTCGCGGGCGATGCGGGCGAGTTGGGTGAGATTGTTCTCCACCGTCAGCGGCACCGGACAAAACTTCCGCTTGGGAAAGCCGGTCATGGCGGCGCGGGTATTGCGGAACATCACGCGCCCCGTGCCGTGTTGGTCGAGCAGGGTCTGCAACAACGCCTCTCGCGCGCCCGATCGGCCTTTCGCCAGAGCGTCGAGGTGCTCGTTCAAACGCGCCGGATCCCGGTTGAAGATCCGCTTCAGCGCGGTGAGTTCCTTCGGCTTCAACGGTTTTTGAGCCACGATCTTCTCGGCGACACCGGCCACCGCCCCGAACTCCTCGGCCTCAGCTTGGAATTTACCGAAATCGGCGTAGCGCTGCGGATCCAGCAATCGCAGCCGCGCGAAATGCCCCGCCAACCCGAGTTGCGTCGGGGTCGCCGTCAGCAGCAAAAGCCCGGCGGTACGTCGCGCGAGTTGCTCGACGAGATCATACTCGGGACTCGTTTGCTCCGGCGACCACCCCAGATGGTGGGCCTCGTCCACGACGACCATATCCCAACCCGCGGCCAGCGCCTGATCCCGGCGCACCGGGTTGCCGGCCAAAAAGGAAACGCCCGTCAGCACGAGCTGCGCGGCGAGAAACGGATTTTTATCGGGATCACTGCCTTCGCACGCCGTGCAACGCGCCTCGTCGTAGATGCTGAACCAAAGATTAAATCGCCGCAGCAGTTCGACGAACCACTGGTGAGTGAGCGACTCCGGCACGAGGATCAGGCTTCGCCGTGCCCGGCCCACCGCCAGCAGGCGCTGCAAAATCAGACACGCCTCAATCGTCTTCCCTAGACCCACTTCATCGGCGAGCAAGACCCGCGGCAACTGACGCAGGGCGACCTGTTGCAAAATATAGAATTGATGCGGCAACAACTCCAGCCGCCCGCCGAGAAAACCCCGCACCTCCGATTGCCGAATCTTCGCCTGGGCCCGCAGCGCCCGATAGCGCAGGTCAAACACCTCGCCGGGATCGACCTGGCCCGCCAGCAACCGCTCCTGCGGCAAACTCACACTGGTCACACTGGAAACCTCCTGCTCCCTCACCCGCTCCCCTGCTGCACCCACGTAAACCAGCAAGCCGGCCTCTTCCTCCACCGCGGTGATGACGAACGCCAACCCGGTCCGCACCGAAACACTTTCGCCAACTCGGAACTGCACCCGTTTCAGCACCGAGGTACCGAGCGCATAGAGCCGCTGCTCCCCGACCCCCGGAAATTCTACGCCCACCCGGCGAGCCGCCCGATCCACCCTCGAAACGACGCCGAGCCCCAGCTCCGGTTCTCGCTCACTCATGCACCGCTGTCCGACCACATTGATTTCCATACAAAGGAACTGCCGACCTAAGCCGGCGAGTAAAGCCTAGCCCGCGACCGGATGTTTCTCGCCGTAGAAAGGCACCATCTGCTTCAAGTGCCCCTGCACGATGGCCGCAATCTTGTCGGCGGACACCGAGCCTTTGTGCAGTTCGAAAATTGCGACCAACAACGCCAGCTCGATATCCACTTTCTTTGGGGTCGCGGCCTTCATGGCCGCAAGCAATTCGAGCGCCTTCTTCTCCGCTCGCTTGTAATCGTTAAAATTTTCTTCGTTCGGCGTGGCCATCCGTTCTAGGGCACCGCAATCAATCGGTGCGTCAAGTTTGCAGTAAAAAGGAGTTTCCGATTCGCCGCCCGACGGCCCGCGAGGCCTCCTGCGGTCCACCACGGCCACGTTCAGCGCCTTTCTGCGCAGCCTCAATCTCGGCCAACGCCCGATAAAGGGGGACGTCCTTTGTGCCCGCTGCTCGGCCCTCACATTCACGGGCGTCGAGACCTTGATGGCCAATCGCCTTGTACCCTTCGCCACGCCGGCAAACGACGCCGACTCCGACACGTTCTCTTCAACAATCGCCGCCACCCCGGGCAATCCGTCGGTTACAAGGTCGACCCTTTCCGCCGCTCGCACGCTGAAATCGTCGCCACCGTCGCCGGGCTACCGTTTCACCCGTCGGCTGCCGCCATCGCACCCCAACTCAATCGCCGAAGCTATGTAGTTGGTCCGGTCCGGTGTTTGTTCCGCGGATGAAACTCGGCGTGTTGATCCAGCAAACGCTGCGGCTCGACTGCCGTGTAGATCTGGGTCGTGGCGATACTCGCGTGGCCCAGCATTTCTTGAATTGCCCGCAAATCTGCCCCACCGGTCAAAAGGTGGGTTGCGAACGAGTGCCGCAGCAAATGCGGCTTCACATTCTGCGTAATGCCGGCACGCCGCGCATGTTTTTTCACGATAAACCACAGTGTGATCCGTGACAATGCTGCGCCCCGATTACTCAAAAAAAGCTGACTGCCCGTGCGCGCCTTCACGAAATGCGGCCGGCCTGAAACGAGATAGTTCGCAATCGCCGAGCAGGCGCGTCCGCCGATGGGCACCACCCGCTCTTTAGACCCTTTGCCAAATACGCGCAGAAAACCCTGCTCAAGATCGATCTGCTGCAGCATCAGTCCGCCGAGCTCAGAAACCCGCAAACCGCTTGAATAGAAAAGTTCGAGCAGCGCCCGATCCCGCAGCGACGCCGGATCCGCCCCACTGGGCGAAGCCAGCAAGCGCGCGATGTCCTGCACCGAGAGTGTTTCGGGCAGTCGCCGCCCGAGTTTCGGGCCCGCGAGCAAAGCCGTGAAGTCGTCGGGTCTGAGTTTCTCGCGGACGAGATGCCGGGCGAACACCCGGAGCGCGGTTAACTTTCGCGCCAAGCTGGCGACCGCGAAATCACCGCGGGACAACGATTGGAGCCAGCCGCCGGCTTGCGCGGCCGTGACCGCGCGCCAGTCGGCCACGCCCTGTCTTTTAAGCCAATTCGCGCCTTGGTCGAGATCACGTTGATAGTTCTCTCGCGTGTGCCGCGAAAGCCCGCGCTCAAGATCGAGAAAAGCGATAAACCCGTCGATATCGCCCGCAAAAGTACCCGGAGCGCGGCTCAACGAAAGCGGGCGGGAGGGAGGGGAACGGCGGGCCATGCGCCGAGCAGTGCGCGAGGGTCGGAGTGCGACCGCAAGTCAAAGTCGCGACCCACCTGGTCGGCCGTGGGCCCAAAAAAACCAAAGCCCGGGAGCTTTGGTTCAACCTTAACCGAGGGCGAATCCCTCAATAGCGCCGACGCATCGGCGGACGCGGAAGCGGGTTGGCTTCCTTCATCCGGAAGGTGATCCGCGCCTTCTCCAAATCGTAGGGGCTCATCTCCATCTTCACATTATCACCGGCGGCAATCTTGATGAAATTCTTGCGCAATTTACCCGAAATGTGAGCGAGCACCACATGGCCGTTGGCCAGCTGCACTTTGAACATCGTGCCGGGCAGCACGACCATCACTTTACCCTCAACTTCGATCGCGTCGTTGTCAGCCATGGTTAACGCGGGATTGAAAGGAGCGATAGAACATCGTGAGGTCGTGTCGTGTGGTCAGCGTAAAGCATACTTGTAAGCCGGATTGCCCCCGCGTAAGTCAAGGATTTCCGTCGCCGCGCACTCGATGAACAACTCTCAACCTACGCCGCCGGACTGCCCGTTTGAAAAACGGTTCCCCTCGCAGCTCCTCCGCGACGACGCGTTCTACATGAGCCTCGCCTATAACCAAGCGATCGACGCTTGGCGGCAGGACGAGGTCCCGATCGGAGCCGTGTTTGTGCTCGGCGGCGAGGTCATCGCATCGGCCCATAACATGGTCGAATGCGCTCACGACCCCACCGCGCATGCCGAGATGCTCGCGATCACTCAAGCCGCCGCCAAGCTCGGCAATTGGCGCCTCGAAGGCGTGACGGTATTCGTCACCAAAGAACCCTGTCCCATGTGCTCCGGCGCGATGCTGATGTCGCGCGTGAAACGCGTCTGCTTTGCCGTGCCGGACCCAAAAATGGGATGCCTCGGCGGCGCGACCAATCTCAACGACCTGCCGCGGGTCAATCACCACGTCCAGCTGACCTCTGGCGGAGTGCTCGAAACGGAGTGCCGGGAACTGCTGCAGGCCTTCTTCCGCGCGAAGCGCACAGCGGATTCCTCAGCTGAAAGTTGACGACCACCGGCACCGGTGCATCACTTCGCGGTCCTTCGTTTTGCATCACCGATCGGAAATTCAAAAACATATCATCATGGCCTATACCCTCCCTCCCCTGCCCTACGCGCTCGACGCTCTCGTCCCGCACATCGATGCGAAGACGATGGAAATCCACCACGGCAAACACCACCAAGCCTACATCACCAACGCCACCAATCTCCTCAAGGATCACGCCGATCTCGCTGCGCTCGAAGTCAACGCGCTGATCGCGGATCTTTCAAAAGTTCCCGAGTCTATTCGCGGGGGCGTGCGCAACAACGCCGGCGGCCACAGCAACCACGCCTTCTTCTGGACCATTTTGGGGCCCGGTAAAGGCGGAGCTCCGAAGGGCACGTTGGCGGCCGCTATTGAGGCCCAGCTCGGCGGTTTCGCCAAGTTCAAGGAAGATTTCGCCAAGGCCGGCGCGACCCGTTTTGGCTCCGGCTGGGCGTGGCTCTACGTCACGGCCGACAAGCAACTCGCCGTCGGTTCGACCGCGAACCAAGACAGCCCACTCATGGGCAAGGCCGTCGCCGGGATTGAAGGCAAACCGGTCCTCGCGCTCGACGTTTGGGAGCACGCGTATTATCTTAATTACCAGAACCGCCGTCCCGACTACATCACCGCTTTCTGGAATGTCGTCGACTGGGACGCGGCCGAGGCCAACTACGTGGCCGCCACGACCTGACCTCTCGATCTCGTCAAAAACAAAAGCCGCACTTTTCAGTGCGGCTTTTTGTTGGGAAATCCGGGCCTGTGGTTACGGCGCCCACACGTTGGCTTGCAGCGTGGAGCCGAAGCTCGTCGGGCTGATCGGGGTGCTCTTGCCCGTCTCGGTATCAAGGATACACACCCGGCTCGTCGTCGAGGTGCGCGCCGTATAGACAAGGTGACGTCCATCGGGCAGCCAATTGGGCTCAACCCCGTCGAACGGCGCCTTCGAGACCTGTTCGCTGGCGCGTTTCGAAAAATCGTAGACTGCGATCTGAAAATTCCGACCGACCCGGATGGTGAAAGCGATTCGGTTCGGATTCGCCCGGCTCCAATCCGGCTCGGCACAGTAGCTACTGATGCCCGAGGTCAGCCGAGTCGGCGCCCCTCCGTTTACCGGCAGCGTGTACAGCTGGGGCCCGGGCTCGCCGGCGAAGACCAACCGCGTCCCATCCGGCGAAAAGCACGGGGATGATTTCACCGCGTCCGAGCGCGTCTTGCGCGCCACACCGCGGCCTTGGGCATTGCTCACGTAAATCTCCGGAGTGCCTTCGCCGCTCAGAACCATCGCGACCTGGGAACCATTGGGGTTAAAGCGGGCGCCGCTGTTCGTGCCTTTAAAACTTACAAAGGTCGTGCGCTGAAAACTGCGCAGATCGATCGTGAAGATGTCGGGAAACCCAGATTTGTAGTAGCTCGTGTAGATCAATCGCGTTCCATCCGGCGACCAACGCGGGCTGAGCGTGATCGAGTTGTCCCGAGTGATCTGCTTGACCTCACCGAACATCAGGTCGCCGGTGTAAATTTCCTTTTTCCCGGTCCGCTCATTGATGAAAGCGAGCTTCGAAGCGAAAAATCCACGCAGCCCCAGACCATTGGTTTTGGCGACCGCCACGTCGGCCGCCCGCAGGAGCGCATTGCGAGGGCTCGATCCCGTCACGACTTCGGAGGTGACCGCCGTGCCGCTCGGCGACCTGACGATGTCCACCCGCACCTGCGTCGGCGTGACCGCGGAGAACTTGATGTCGAAGGCAAATCCGCTCGCCACGAGCCGGTAGCGGCCATGCGTGCCAAAGGCCTGCAAAGCCAGCTGGTTCAATTCCGGCGTGTTTGCCGAAACCCTCACCGGCAACGTCTTGTTTTCAGCCAGCACCTCGACGGTGCCGATATCACGTTGGGCCCGCAACGATCCCGCCACGACCAGCCCCAATAATAGCAACGAAAGCCTCAGTAATTTTTTCATGATCAAAAGTGAGAAAATGGACGACGCAGTTGGAGACGAAGGGGATTTCTATTTGCGCACCCGGCCTGCATAACAACTCTTAAGTAACAACTTTCTTCCTGCCGTGACCTCCGACGAAATCAAAGCCCAGCTGCAAAAAGTAAAATATCCCGGCTTCAGCCGCGATATCGTCTCATTCGGACTCGTCCGTTCGGTCGGATTTGTTGACGGAACGGTGAAGGTCGCCCTCGCCCTTACCACGAGCGATCCGAAAATCCCTCTGCATTTAAAAGCGGAGGTCGAGAATTGCCTGAGGGCCCGCCCTGAAGTCCGCGAGGTAATCATCGACATTTCCGTGCAAGCCGCGCGTCCCGCAGGCAACTCAGGCGGTGGCCCCGGCAATCTCCCGGGGTCGAGTGGTGCGCCCAAGACGGCGCGATACTCAGTCGCCATCGCCTCGGGCAAAGGCGGCGTCGGCAAGAGCACCTTCGCGGTTAATCTCGCCTGCGCGCTTGCACGACTGCTGACCGATCAAGGCCGCCCCGGTCGCGTTGGGCTGATGGACTGCGACATTTACGGACCGAGCGTGCCGTTGATGATGGGGCTGCAAGGGCGCCCTGAGGTCGAGGGCGACGGGGCCGCCTCGATGCTCGTGCCCATGGAGCGTCACGGAGTAAAAGTCATGAGCATGGGCTTTCTGGTCGACGACAACACGCCTGTCGTATGGCGAGGACCGATGATCATGAAGACCATCCAGCAATTCGTCCAAAATGTAAAATGGGGCGAGCTCGACGTGCTGCTGGTCGATCTCCCGCCCGGCACCGGGGACGCCCAACTTTCCCTCGTGCAAACGCTCCCGCTCGATGGCGCCGTGATCGTCACCACCCCACAGCCCGCCGCCACCAATGTCGCCCGCAAGGGCGGCCTGATGTTTCAAAAGGTCAACGTGCCCTTGCTCGGCGTCGCCGAGAACATGAGCTATTTCGTCGACCCCGCCGGGCACAAACACCTGCTCTTCGGCGAGGGCGGCGGCATCATCACGGCAGAGAAGCTCGGCACCAGCCTCCTCGGTCAAGTGCCGCTGATTCCCGAAATTCGCGCGGGCGGCGATGCAGGTGAACCGGTGGTGGTGAGCGATCCCGGCAGCTTGGCCGCGCGCACCTTTACCGAAATTGCCGAGACGCTGCTTGCCCGACTGGTCAAGCCCATGCCGGGCCGGATGTAACAATTCGGCGACATCGCAGGCATTGACAGCGCTCTTGAGCTGGCTCTGATTTTTGGCTTCCGTCGACTTGCTGCATGACTTCTCCCAACCAAGAGTCCGATCCTTCTTCGTCCCGCGAATTCGTGAAGCAGTCGAGCCTCTATCAGGAGTTCCTCGCGGAGCGGGAAGAAATCTTGAAGCATAAATGGCTCGAATCGGAGCGCCTCGGCTACGATATCGGCTTTGAGCGGGCTTTGCTCGACTGGATTCGGAAGCACCGCGAAAGCTGGCGGGCTGCTCGGCGTCAACAAACCAGCCCGCGCCCCGCCGGACCGAGCTCGACGGGCTCACCGTTTGCTTCGATTTAGCTGCCCGACCCGCGATTAGATCTCGGGCTAAGAAAGTCGTGGAAAGGCTCGCGGGTGGCAGAACACAAAAAAGCCGAACTCAAAAGTTCGGCTCGGCCCACGAACCCCAGCTTAGCCGGGTTTCGGAGGATTACTTGATCTCTTTGTGCAACGTATGGCGCTTGAGGAAGGGATTATACTTCTTCTTCTCAATGCGCTCAGTGACGGTCTTCTTGTTACGGAAGGTGAGATAGCGGGAAGCGGGTTTGCCCTCTTTCTTCGCTTCGGTGCATTCTAGTGTGACGACTTCTTGCATGGTATTAAATAGGTGAAGGGTCAGAGCAAAGCCCGCAACCGCCTTCCTGCAACTCCAATCTTCTCACGAGACAAAAACGGTCCGTCACCCATCACCGCCGCTTTTCGGTCAGGGGCAGCATCACACCCCGGCGAAAAAGAGTCACCTGACTCGTGCTCGAGGAAACGACGATCGCAATGCAGTTGGTCGCGATACTAATCGCCGCCGCCGCCGCATGACGGCTCCCCAAACCACTCGGCAAAGTATGGTTGTTATCCATCGCCTGGATCAGACTGCCCGCTGACTCCACGACGCCGTCGCCACGGATGGTAAAAGCCCCGTCGATGGACGAAAACTCCTTCACCGTCTCATCCATAAAGGGATTGAGGATGTTTCTTTCCTCGGCCTTGTAGCCAAAAAATGGATTCAAAACGAGTGGCTTGCTCAGGGCCGCCACTTTTTCCGTGTCGCCGACCACAAAAAGACAACCGACCGGCCGGCCTTCCCGCCCCTCCACCGCGAGCTCAGTCGCCACCGCCAACACCCGTTCGAGCACCTCAGGTTTAACATCTTCGGGTAGAAGGTCCGCCGTCTGGCCAGTCAGGAGAGTCTGAAACTCGCGCTCAATATCGACCACGACCAACGTGTCGAACTGGTTGCTCCCGCTCATTCCATCCAGGCAGCAGATCCGGTCCGTGAATTTCAAAACCCCGCGGGTCAGGGCGACGAGGATGGCGCTGCGCAATTGCGCCATCCGCTGGTTTGAAAACGAGCGAACTTGGATCGTCTCGGAAAACTCGTGCTCGTGTTCACCGGGCTCGATCGGGTTTCGGGTGACCAGGATCGTCTTCAACTTCTCGTCAAACGCGCCGCGGTCGATACCTCCCACGAACGTATCCCCAAACACCATCAGGGCATCACACTCCGCCCCTCGTGTCACCCGCATCGCTTCGCGCAGCATCAGCCGATTTACGCGATTCCTCTGCGCCAAAACCGGCCGCACCGCGCCAAACCCGCCGACCAACCGCTCGTAAAACACATCGAGGTCCGGCGCCCGCACGAGACCATCGACCATCGGTTGTTCTTTTACCTGCCGGGCAATGGAGGCCAACACTTGCAGGTAATCGCGGGCCTTTTCTCCGGCGATCAACATCACGATCAAATGCACCCGCTCTTCGGCTAGCGCGCCGTCGTGCTTGATCCCCGTCCGGCTGCGCCCGATCGCGAGAATATACCGGCGAGGCATCTTTACCCGCACATGCGGCAACGCTACGCCGAGACCCAGATAGGTCGTCATCGTACTCTCACGCGCCAACAATCCCTTCAGCAACGCATCCGGTTTCAGGTCGGGGAAGCTCGCCACGCTCACCGTCAGCAATTCCTGCAGTGCCCCTTCCAAATCAACGCTCCGTAAATCGATAATTCGATTTCGAGCGATGATTTTTTCCAGCCGCATAATAGCCCGATTTTAACCCCTGCTGTTCACTTTTCCCAATCCAATGCGCCCTTTTTTACCTCGTAAAAGAGGCCCAGCACCAAAACCCCGATAAAAAACATAATCGGACCGATGATCGGAATGTTGTTCGCTAGGAATTCCCGGTAAATGAACGTCCACGGCACCAGAATCACGATCTCCAAATCAAACAGCATGAACAACAGCGCCGTCAGAAAGAATTTCACCGAGAAGCGGGTGTGGACTAACCCTTCAGAAGGCACTCCACACTCGTAGGCCGTATCCTTGATTTTATTGAGCTTGGCTCGCTGACCGAAAAAGTGACTCGCCCCAATCACAAATGCCGTCACTCCGCCGGCCAAGAGCGCTTGGATGAGAAACGGGAGATACGCTTCGGATGTCATGTCGGGGAAGAAATGGCCCGAGCCACCAATGCGAGACAAGAGGGAATTTCAGGTGTCGTTCGTTTCACCGCTTTGGTCAGCTCGGCATTTGACGCAACCCGGCCAAACCCCCAGCGTCTCACCGCCATGCACCGCGCACCTTCAATCGGATTATTTTCCGCCCTGGCTTTGTTTTCAGCCCTCGGAGCCCGCGCCCAAATCGCCTTGCCCAAGGAATCGCCCTTCATGCCTGCACCCGGCGCGGCCGCAGTCGATCAACCGGCCAACGATACGTTCGAACTCAAGGGCTTCAGTTTCACGGGAAAAACGCTTCTAGTGTGCGTTTACGACACCCAGGCAAAACGTAGCCATTGGATCGCCGTCGACTCAACCGTCGAGGGCATCAAGGTCGTCGCTTTCGATCCCGCCAAAGAGGAGGCCACGATCGCCGTCGGCGGGCAGAAGAAGACACTCCGCATGCGCAAACCTTTGGTCGCCGCCGGCACCAACACCCCCGGCGTCGCCGCCGCCGGATTCGCCTCGCCGGTCACCGCGCCCATCGTCACCCAAGGAATCCCCCAACCTCCCCCCGCGCCCGGCTCCATTGCCCAGCAGGAGGTCGAAGCCCGCATGCTCGTCAGCGATCTGCTGGAAATCGGTATTCAACAGCGCAAAGCCTACGAAGAGGCCCAGAAAAAAGCCGACCAAGAGAGAGCTGCCGGGAAAAAGAATTGATCCGGGAGTCCCCCGACCGAGCGCCCCGACTCGGCTGATTGATCGGTCGACGATTTTGGATTCTTGACCCACCCTCCGGGCGAAAATCGGCCGTTTCCCTCGTTGACACTCCGGAGTGCCACAGATTCGGTTCCGTCGACGGAATCGCCGCCCCTTCCTGCGTCCCGACCATACTAATCATGGCCAACCTTCTCGGTTACTTCTCCAACGACATCGGCATCGACCTCGGCACCGCTAACACGCTCGTTTACGTCAAAGATAAGGGCATCGTGCTCCGCGAGCCTTCGGTCGTCGCCCTCGATACCGTGACCCGCAAGGTCCGCGCCGTTGGCGATGAGGCCAAAAAAATGCTCGGCCGCACCCCCGGCAATATTACCGCCATCCGCCCCATGAAGGACGGTGTGATCGCCGACTTTGACGTCACCGAGGCGATGCTCCGTTATTTCATTCGCAAAGTTTCGAGCGGCTCTTTTCGGGCTCCGCCCCGCGTCGTCATCGCGATTCCCTCCGGCATCACCGAGGTGGAAAAACGCGCCGTCAAGGACTCCGCCCTCCACGCCGGTGCCCGCGACGTCATCACGATCCCCGAGCCCATGGCCGCCGCCATCGGTGTCGGTCTCCCAATCGACGAACCCGCCGCCAATATGATCGTGGACATCGGCGGCGGCACCACCGAGATCGCCATCATTTCGCTCAACGGCATCGTGTTTTCGAAATCCATCCGCGTGGCCGGCGACGAACTCGACGCCGCCATGGTGAACTACATGAAGCGCGCCTACAATCTTCTCATCGGTGAGCGCACCGCTGAAGAAATCAAAATGCGCGTGGGCTCCGCTTATCCCCTCGACGAGGAACTCACGATGGAGGTCAAAGGCCGCGATTCCGTCGCCGGCCTGCCCAAGACGATTCACATCACTTCGCAAGAAATCCGCGAGGCCCTTGCCGACACCATCTCGTCGATCGTGGACGCGGTCCGCGTCACCTTGGAACGTTGCCCGCCGGAACTTTCCGCCGACCTCGTGGACCGCGGTTTCGTGATGGCCGGCGGCGGCGCTCTGATCCGCGGCATCGACAAACTCCTGAGTGAAAAAACCGGCCTCCCCGTGACGGTCGCCGACGACCCGCTCTCCGCCGTCGCCAACGGCACCGGCGCCGTCCTCAACGACCTCTCGTGGCTGATGCAGAACACCTGATTCTTGGTCACACCCAACTAGGTTGCGGTATCCTATCTCTGACCTGCCGCTTGGACCCAAGTCCTCTCCAGCACGGATATTCCCGGCGCAAATGTTCATTGCAGCTTCCCTCGTTTTGGGTCCGGCGAAACCTGTTATGTCACGGTTTGCCGCGCTGAGCGGAAGCTTCGCATTAGTTCCGGTGGAATTGTCCTTGGCTCGATCGCCACGCCGGTTTCGGTGCGCTAAAGATAACATCCTCTTCGCTTAAATCTGCGCCCCATGCCCAAACGCTTCGATCAAGCTCGCCCGTTTCTCACGCTGGGGCTTGTCGTCGCCGCTTGGCTCATCGTCCCGACCGTCTTCAAAACGTTTACCCGCGCGTCTTTTTTCGAGCTCACCGCCCCGGTCAGCGTCGCTGCGTCCTACGCCCGCGATCTCCAAGAATACTGGTCCCTGCGGCTCCGCTCGAACAGCGAGTTGATCGAAGCCGGTCGCGATCTCGCCCGCCTCAACGCTTCCTACGATCTCGCGGTCCAACAAAACGTCGAGATGCAGGGTGAGATCGCCCGCCTCGAAGCCATTCTTCGCCTGCCGTCTTACTCCGGCTACCGCTCCGAACATGCCCGCGTTGTGCGCCGCGATTTTTCGGGCTGGTGGCAGCGTCTCACCATCCGCAAAGGCAAAAACTTCAACTTCACCGTCGGCTCCCCTGTTGTTTTCAGCGGGGGCGTCGTCGGTCGCGTGAGCGAGGTCTTTGCCTACACCGCTACCGTCGATCTTATTAGCAGCCAGACCGTGCGTCTCGCGGCCGTCGTCGAGGGCGATATCCGGCCCATCAGTTACCAAGGCGGCCTGAATCCCACCTTCAGCTCGGCCGGCGGCGTCATTGAGTTTGTCCCGCTCGACATCTTTGCCAGCGCCAACGCCACCAAGCGCCTCGTCACCTCGGGTCTCGGCGGCGTCTTTCCACCCGGCCTCACCATCGGCTCCGTGATCAAGGTCGAGCCCAGCACCGATGGCCTCTTCAAGTCCGGCGAGGTCAAACTCGATGACCGGCTCGCCGCCCTCACGGAAGTCACCGTGCTCGTCCCCCTCGAGTCTTACTAATCGACCCGCTGCCCATCCGATCGCTTCGCCCGTCGTTCTCCGCACCCGCTCACCGCTCTCACGCCTTCCCCCTTTGCTCCGCTTCAGCCTCATTTTTCTTTCAACGCTGCTGCTTTGGGCCGTCACCGCGCAGCTCAATCATGCGCTCGCGCCTTGGCGCCTCTACGTCTTCGTCGGTGCCCTTGCCGTCACGCTTCCCGCCCTCACGTTTCCCTTCAAAACCGGCCTGCTCGCCAGTTTTTGCGGAGGCCTTTTGTTCGACGCCGTCGCTCCGGTCAGCTTCGGCACCCACGCCCTACTTTTCGCGCTCACTCACGCGGTCGTGTTTAACTTCCGCGACCGCGTCCCCCGCGACGACACGTTGAGCCGCGTGGTCATCGCGCTGTTCGCCAACCTCGGTCTGTTCCTGATTTTCTCATTTACGCAGGTCGCCCGCTCTCCCGCCCCGGCCAGCCTGTGGCCGCGCCTGTTCGCCGACCTCGCCTGCTCGCAAATCTGCTTGGCGCTCATCGCCCCTTGGTTTTTTGCGATCCAAGCCCGCGCACTCGCGCTTCTCGCGGACGACACTCACCGCTACGCCTGACCGCCTGTGGCCTCCGACGACCGCAATCTCGCCGACCGCTCCGGCAAACTCTTCGAATCCCACAAGGGCTACGATCCCCGCGTCGTCTTTTTCTATTTTATCACCGCCGGCCTGCTCCTCCTCCTCGGCGGCGGTCTCGCCTACCAGCAACTTTTCCGCGGCGATCTTTACCACGACCGCGAGCGCGCCCAGAACCAGCGCCGCATCTTGGTCCCCGGACCTCGCGGCAATATCTACGACCGTCACGGCGAACTCCTCGTGGGCAACCGTCCACGTTTCGCCGTCGTGCTCTACCTCGACGAACTTCGCGCGCGCTTCCGCACCGAGTTCATTCGCATCCGCAAAAACTACCGCGAGACCGACGATCAGGAGCTGCCCACCGCCGAGCAGCTTTGGACTTTGGCCCGCGTCAGCGTCGTCCAGTCTTATCTTGAACAGATCAACGCCATCCTCGGCCGCGATCTGAAAGTCGACGCCGGACGCCTCAACAAACACTTCGCCCGCGACCTCCTGCTGCCCTACCCGCTCATCGAGGATCTTCCGCCCGCCGATTACGCCCGCCTCATCGAACGCCTCCCGGTGGTCTCGCCCCTGCAACTCTACACGACCAACACCCGCGACTACCCCCACGCCTCCACCGCCTCCCAAACGCTCGGGTTCGTGGGCATTAACGAGGACGTCGAATCCAACAACCTTTCCGGTTCCGACCTCACCACCTTCAAAATGCGCGGCTCAATCGGCCGCGACGGCCTCGAGCTCAAGTTCGATCCCCTCCTGCAAGGCGAAGCCGGCGGATCCATTTTCCGCGTTGATCCCCTCGGCTACCGGCTCCGCGATACCAAGGCCGTCGAGACCCTCTTGCCCGTGCAGGGCAAGAATCTCGTCACCTCCATCGACCTCGACCTTCAACTCACCGCCGAGCAGGCCATCGGCGATCAGGTGGGCGCCGCCGTCGCCATCGATGTCCGCACCGGCGAGGTCCTCGTTCTCGCCAGCAAGCCCGACTACGATCTGTCTAAATTCGCCCCACGCCTGAACCACGCCGACGCCGCCGATATCACCGCTCGTGGAGCTTGGACCAACCTCGCCATCAGCGGTGCTTTTCCGCCCGGATCCACCTTCAAGATTCTCACGTCCATCGCCGGTATGCGCGCCGGCGTCATCGACCCGGCCGAGCCGCTCGACCACTGCCAAGGCTCCATCCAGATCGGCAACCGCACGTTCGTCTGCAACAACGACCGTGGTCGCCACGGCGAAATCCTTCTCCCGGGCGCCATCGCCCAAAGCTGCGATATCTATTACTTCGCGGCCGGTCGGCTCCTGACCCAGGACCGCCTCGCGGCCGAGGGCCGCCGCTTTCACCTCCACGAGCGCACCGGCATCGAGCTGCCCCACGAAACGCGGCGGATGATCATGCCCGACTCCGAATACAAAGAACGGGTGTTCGGGGAAAAATGGTTTCCGGGCGACACCGCCAACGCCTCCATCGGCCAAGGCTATGTCCTCGTCAGTCCGCTCCAAATGGCGTGCTTTGCCGCTTCCGTCGCGCGCAACGAAGTCCACACCCCGCCCACGCTCGTGCACCGCCCCAACGCGCCCACCCTTAAAACGGAATCCATCGGACTCACTCCCGCCCAACGCTCCGCTCTCGTCGAAGGCATGGTGCTGACGATCACCGAGGGCACGGCCAAGGCGCTTAACATCGACCAATTTAAGATCCCCGGCGTCCGCCTCGCCGGCAAAACCGGCACCGCCCAAAAGATCGTCACCAAAGACGGCAAGACTGGCACCATCAACTTGGCTTGGTTCATCTGCTTCGCTCCGGCCGACAATCCCGAGATTGCCATGGCTGTCATGCTCGAGGGCGACACCATCGGCGAAGAATTCGGCGGCGGCCGCAACGCCGGCCCGGTGGCCGCAACCGTGATCAAAAAGTATTTCGAAAACAAAAATCGTCCCGCCGATCAAAAGATCACGCCGTTCAAGGTCGAGTGATCCCCACCCGCCCGCGGGCTATCACGAATCGCCCGCCCGCTGCGGGCCAATTCTTACTTCGCCGCCAGTCCCAGCAGCTTAATCAGCACCGAGAAGTCCTCGTTGCCCAAACCCGCCTGCTCGGCCGCCGCCAACCGCTCCCGGACCGTCGCCAACACCGGGAAACCCGCCGTGCCTTCGATCCCCGAGGCAAGGCGCATGTCCTTAAGCATGTGCTTCACCGAAAACTGCGGCGAAAAATCACCCGACCGTAGCTTCGGCTCTTTCAACTTCGCCAGTCCCGACTGACTCGCGTTCCTCGCCAAAGCCCCGAAAAACACGTCATCCGAGATACCGGCGCACCTCGCCAACGTGATCGCCTCGGACAGCGCCTCCATCTGCGCGGCGATGTTCAGGTTCATGGCGAGCTTCAGCGTCGTCGCCTGCTTGTGGTCGCCGATATGCAGCCGCACGAGCGACACCAGCCCAAGCAAAGCATCAAGCGCCGCCACCGTCTGGGCGTCTCCACCCACATAATAGACGACCTGCTTCTGCTCCGCCGCCGGCTTGCTCCCGGTAAACGGCGCCTCGAGGTAACGCGCGCCTCTGGCCGTCACCGCCGCGAAGAACTCTTCGCTGCTCGTCGGATCAATCGTGCTCGATTGGACCACGGTTTTTCCCGGTCCCAGCGCCGGCAGGATTTGCGCCAGCAACGCCCGCACCGCCGGCGGATCGGCCACGACGATCTGTACCACATCCGAAGCTTGCGCAACCGCCAGCGGGGTTGCCTGCCACCGGGGAAACGTCGGCTGCGCCGTGCGGTTCCAAGCCCCCGCCAAAACGCCCGCCGCCTCATAGTGACGCGCCCACACCCCGCCGATGATTCCCAGTCCGAGCACTCCGACCGATTGGTTGTTCATAAAAGTTGGATCAATAAATCCCGCGTCGCGCCCAAAGCAATCCGCCTCCCGCGATCACCCCAAAATCTCCAGCATCCGTCCAAACAGTCGATTCACCTTGGACTGGTTGTCTTTCACCAGTTCGTGAAACGTCGCGTAGTCGATGGCCGTGCCTTCGATCCCGTTCGCGTAGTTGTCGACCATCGCGATCGAGTTGTAGCGCAACCCCAGTTCACACGCCAGATCCGCCTCCTGCCCCGCCGTCATTCCCACGACGTCCCCCCAGTGCCGGATGATCGCGATTTCCGCCTTGGTCTCAAACCGCGGACCCCGCGTCTGCACATAAATCTTCCCGGACCGCACCGTGAATTCCGGCGCGAGCCGGGCGATGAGTAACGGGATCAAGTTATTCGCGATTCCGGGCGCCCCACCTTTCAGCTCGTCGTCAAAATAGGTCGAGGGTCCGGCCAAGAAGCCCACATAGTCGCTACAGGAAACGAGGGTTCCCGGCCCCAGCTCCGGTTTCAGCGAACCCACCGAATTGAGCGACACCACATCCTGAAACCCCAAATCCGCCAGCGCGCGCAGATTCGCCCGATAGTTGATCATGTGCGGCGGCACCGGCGCCCCGTAGCCGTGCCGGTTGATCAGCGCAAAGTCGCCCTGCGCCTTGTAGGTGACCGGTCCATATTTGGTCTCGACCCTTCGCACCTCCCAGGCCGAAAACAGCGCAGACTTCACGATGCTCGTGCCACTGATAAACGCGACTTTCATCCCGCAACTCCCGTGCCCCGCCGCGCCGATGACAACGCGGAAAATCTCTGGCCCGTCCCGCCTCCGTCCCCTTTGACCATCGAAAATCGCCACTCCAAAATCGAAAATCTCCAAAATGCCCCTCATCGATCTGCCGCTCGCCGAACTCCATCACTACTCCGGTCGGAATCCCCGCCCCGCCGACTACGACGCCTACTGGGCTGAAGCCCTTCGCGAGCTCGATGCCACCGACCCGCGCCCCGAACTCCGCACCTCCACCGTAATCACTCCGCCTCACGTCGAGTGTTTCGACCTCTGGTTCACCGGCGTCGGCGGCGCCCGGATCTACGCCAAATACCTCCGGCCCAAAAACCGCACCGGGGCGTCTGCAAAAAACCCCGCCGTTCTCCAATTCCACGGCTACTCCGGCCAATCCGGCGAGTGGATCACCAAGCTCGCCTACGCCGGCGCCGGCTTCTGCGTCGCCGCCATGGATTGCCGCGGCCAAGGCGGGCGCTCCGAGGATCGGGGCGGCGTGCAGGGCAACACCCTCCGCGGTCACATCATCCGCGGCCTCGACGATCCCGACGCCAAGAAACTTCTCTTCCGCCAAATCTTTCTCGATACCGCCCAACTCGCCCGCGTCGTCATGGCTTTCCCCGAAGTGGACGCCGCCCGCGTCGGTGCGATGGGTGCCTCCCAAGGCGGTGCCCTCACCTTGGCCTGCGCCGCCCTTGAGCCGCGGCTCAAACGCATCGCCCCCGTCTATCCGTTTCTCTGCGACTACCAGCGCGTCTGGGAAATGGACCAGGCCAAGGCCGCCTACGAAGAACTCAGCCTCTACTTCCGCGCCTTCGACCCCCGCCACGAACGCGCAGCCGCTGTCTTCGACAAACTCGGTTACATCGACGTGCAGTTCCTCGCTCCCCGCATCCGGGCCGAGGTCCTGCTCTACGTCGGCCTGATGGACGCCGTCTGCCCGCCCTCGACCCAGTTCGCCGCCTACAACAATATCACCTCAACGAAGGACCTGGTGATCTACCCCGACTTCGCCCACGAGTCCCTCCCCGGCGAAGCCGAGCGCACCTTCAACTTCATGCTCGGTCTCTAGTCTCGAAACGGACTTCCGTTCCGCGCTTAAGACTTTGACCCGGATCTATGAGGAACGAGTTCACGAGCGCGACCTGAGCGGGGAACATTCACGATGAATATCTGGGTGTAGCTTACCTCCCCTGTAACGCTCATGGCGGAGTAACATATGAGATTCCCATCTGGCGAAAAGACACAGGCGGTGGGCAACGGCACCTCCTTCGCCTCCGGATCGGTAAGGCGTGTCGTCGTTCCTGTGGCCATTTCGGTCAGGCAAACACTGCCGTCCATGACATGGGCGACGAACCGACCATCCGGACTCCAGTTGAAGGACGATGCGATGTCGCGGGAGTTTCTCGTCACCTGCCTGGTCGGCCCGCCGTTGGGTGAAACGGTCCAGAGCTGCACGACGCCGGCGTCATCTTTTTTCAGGAACGCGATGGCCGAGCCATCCGGGGCGGAGCGGAGCCAATGCCTCGGAGCGGAGACCAATCCAGGATGGCGACTCTGGTTTGTATGAGTCAGACGACGTTGGGAAACACCCAGAGGCGGGGCGGGTCGGGTTGTGAGCGTGCCGGCCAGCGGCGCGCTTCCTTCGCGCGTCAAATCAGCCGGCAGGTCCACAATAAACGCCTCAATATGTTTTGATCCGTCGGCGGCCATCACTTCCCCATGAAAGGCCAGCGCCCGCTCTTGCCGGACTCCATCAACGCGAATGTAGCCGGCGCTTCCGACCCAGGCCTCTTCGGAGGCGCGGCTGATTTCGTCAGACCCCGGCTTGGGATTGGCTGCGGTGCGGGTGACGAGGACCGAGAACCAGTCGCCGTCGTGATTTCGAGGGAAGTTCTTCGCCACCTGCACCGGCCCTTGATGAACGGCGACACCGATATTGCGCTGGTTGGGTTCATGGCCTGCCGCCGTGGACGATGCGTCGAGGCGCGCCAGAAGTTCGTCATCATAGGTGAAGCTCACCCATTTCCCGTCGGGACTGAAAACGTGAAGGTGTGAGCCGCCGCGCAAGGCCCCGGGTGCAAACGGCGGACGATAGTTCATCGCGTCCAAGGGATGGATTTCGCCCGGGGCGTCGGTCGCGACCACGACGCCGCGGCGCCGACTAAATCCATAGCTCCAGTCCGGGGTTGGGTTTTCCGGACCGAGTATAAAGACGATGCGTTCTCGGGTGGGGCAAAAGGTCGCGACGCCACAATGGGCCCCATTCCGACTTTGATACAAAATCCGTCGATTGCCACTGAGCACATCGACGTCTTCGATCCGCTCACCGTCGAATCGTCCCGGACTGCGAAGATCGTAAACGATGCGACTACCGTCGGGGGACCAGACGTTCGCGTTGGTCAGCACATGATGATATGCACCAAAGGTGATCTGCCGAACCGCACCGTATTCGGCGGTCGCGCCGAATGCAGCCGGGAGACCCGCAGATACCGTCGGCAGGATCACCATGAGCGCAAGAAGGCGAAAAAACACGGGACAAAGCGGGAGCCGCTATTTCAATGGCTCCTTGGATTGGTCCCAAACCGTGAGGTTGGTGAGGTCCCGCGAATTTTTCGGCAGACAGAACGCCGAGAAGCAGCACACGCCAAACATCAGGAGATTGCCCAGAATCGACGTATAGTAGGCGTCGAACACCCGCGGGAACACGCGGAATTCCACCAGCAAGGCATAGACGGTAAAGGAAACCGTGGCGACGATTCCGATCGAAACCGCCTTGGCGTCCCCAAGGCGAGTCAACATGCCGAAGAGAAAAGCCCCGGAAATGCCCCCGCCCAGCAGCGCGGTAATGACGAGCACGAATTCGAGAATGGTTTTGGTCGGCGCGATGTAGAAGAGATACGCGCCGACCGCCATCAAGACGGAGACGATCAACGATGTCACCCGCCCCGTGCGCAGGTAGTGGAGGTCGATTTTCCCTGGCACGAGATGACGCCGGTAGAGGTCGTTGATCCACACCATGCCCGCGGCATTGATGCAGCTGCTGAGGCTGGCCATCGCCGCCGCCAGTGCGGCCGACATCACCAAACCGGCGAGGCCGTGGGGTAACTGGGTCACGATGAAATGCGGCAGAATACCCTCCGCTTTTTTCGTTCCGCCGAGCACGGCGGTGGAAACGTCCGATGGGAAGTGTTGGTAGAACACCCAGAGGCTCGTCCCCAAAAACATGAAGCCCGACCAGATGGGCAGGGCGCCGAAGCCAAGCACAAACATCGATTTCCGGGCCTCGCGGGCCGATCTGGCCGAGCACCAGCGTTGCACCGAATCTTGGTCCAATTGACCGGTGACGTAGTTGGAAACGCCGACGAAAAGCATCATGATCGCGGTCTTCTCCGTCAGCGAAAAGCCCAGCGGCACCGGTTCAAGCCGACCAGTCGCAGGGTTGAGATCATGGAAAGAAATTTTCTGCGCGGCCCACGCCTCTTGGAAAATCTGGGTCACACCACCCGGCAGCGCGTGGATGACAAACCCGATGCAGGCGACGGCGCCCGCCAAAAGCACGACCGTCTGGATGACATCGGTCCAGACGACCGCTTCGAAGCCGCCTTTGACGGTGTAAAGTGCCGTGGTGCCGGCGGCCAACACGATACAGATCACAACCGACAGCCCCGTCATGGAAGCCAACAGGATGGCCAGGAGGTAGGTGATCGTCGCCGCCCTCACCAGTTGGGCAATCAGGTAAACCGTCGCGGCGTAGATCGACACCCCTTTGCCGAATCGCAGATAGAGATAGTGGTAGGCCGATTGGGCGGTGCCTCTTCGGAAGAAAGGAATAAAGGCATATGCCGCCAGCATCACCACCAAGGGAAAGGCCAGCGGAGGCAGCAGTCGAAGCCAGGCCGTTTTGAAGCTGTCGGCGGGGTAAGCAATGAACGTGACCGAGCTAATAGTGGAGCCGATAAAGCTCAGCCCGATGGCCCATCCGGGGAAATTCCGTCCCCCGAGAAAATACCGTTCGGTGGTGTGATTACGGCGCGAAAAATACAGTCCGATAGCCAACGTCACTCCCAGATAGGCGAGGACGACCGCGACATCGAGGGGATGCAACGTCATGGCAGGTTCGCGCCATCTTTATGGCCCAAGGGAGACTCAATACACGAGCGCACGAAAATTCCGGACGCGGTGGAAGGTGATGAGATTGGTGTCATGGGCATCGCGATGGGGCGCTTTCGGTTGCCGCACATTGGCATCACCCGTGCGGCTCAAGATGACCAGATCCTCGCCGTCGATATCCATGCCGCAATAGTGGTAGCTCTCGCGTGGCGTCGCGCCCTTGGCGACCAAACCGGCAAAGACCCAATCCATGAGATTCTTGGAGTAGTGCAAAACGAGGCGATCACGTTGATCGAGCGGAAGTCCAAAGCGGGATTCGGGCATGGTGCCCGGGCGGCGCATACTGTCGGTCACTTGGTTGCTCAACAGCCAATAAAGACCGGTTCGAGGATCTTGGAGCACATGAAATTTAATGTTCCCGCCCGGCAGGGGGACAAAGACCATTGCCGTTCCAGCCGGCGTGCGTTCCAGATCGAAGCGCATCTCGCCCTCTCCATTTTCCACCACTTTTGACAGCATCCCGAAGTTCGAGCGGTGAACATCACCGCGGGCCAGGATGTGCAAAGTGCGTCGTTTGGGGTCGAAAAACTGGTGATTCGGATCGGTGATCTGGACGACATAAGGTTCATGCCAGCCGATGCGATTGGCGACGATGCGCGGATTGTCGGCCAAGGGCTGGGCCGCGTTACGATCCGGGACCGGAAAAAACGGGATGCCAAAATAGTCCAGCTTGGTCTCATCCACCAAATCCCGAAAAGCCATTTGCCGCTGGGATTGCACCCAGACCGAGGCGTCCATCAGGTTCGCGCCTTCGGGCGCTCGAAACATGACCGGTGCCAGCGTGCTCACAAAATAGCCGCGATAGCCGAGATCGGTGCGAAGCATCATCGGTGCATAGAGGTGTCCATTGGCGACCAGCACATTGGACGCACCCATGGCCCATTGATCGTTTTCTGTGAGCGCCGAGAGTTCACTCCAAGTTTCCCCGCGATCGGCCGACCGTGCGATCATGATGCGGCCGCAGTTGCCCAGGAGATAAACGCGACCGGAATCCGCGAAAAGGCGGGCGTGGGTGAACGGCAGGGCCGCCCGCCTTGTCCAGCTTTTGCCGCCGTCGTCCGACGTAGCAACCGCAGTTTGCAGTCTGTTGTAATCCGGCGGAAAATGCGGCCGGCGTCCAATCGACCCCGGCAATTGGCCTACACCGGCTCCGAAATGGTCGAATGACGCCACCAGCCTGTTTCCCGAAAGAACCAGAATGCTCGGGGTTCCGAGAAAGATGGATTCAGGGTTGGGCGAGCGCGCGACCACCACTCCCTCTTGTGCCAACGGCTTGACCGACCAGAGAGGCGCCTCGGCGCGAAGAAGGCCGGCGAGACTGCCCAGCAAGGCCAGGTATCCAATGCGGAGCAGTCGGTGGGGCATAGTAGCTGACGATTTTACCAGGAGGTCGCGCTGATCGTTTAGAACTTGGCGCCGAGGGACAGCCGAAACTCGCGGGGATTGTTCACGCGGACAATGAAGAAGGTTTCGTCGAGCAGATTGCTAACCTGCAAATCGGCTTTGTAGCGACCGTTTGACCAGGCATACGATGCACCCACGTCGATCCGCTTTTGGACCTTGTCCAGGGGTTGCCGCCCAAAGTTACTGACTTCCGAGCTTGGAACCGGCCCGATGATGTTGGTGCCAGCTCGCACGGAGAAGCCATCTTTTCTGCCAGGATGGAAGGAGTATTTGGCGAACAGATTTGTGCTCCAATCCGGGACGAAACGAATCGGGCGAGTATCGCCGGCGACCACCGTGGTTACATTAGGCTGCGCGGTATCGTTGATGGAACCCGAGGCGAGCACCGACAGGTTTTTCGTGACCTGGCCGATTAGCTCAACCTCCCAGCCCCTCGAGGTATCGCCGTCCGTAAGGAAGCGGCGCGTCGCGAGCACAGTCTGGCCGCTGCCAACCGGGGACGCTACGTTGATGGATTCATTGTCCACCGTGCCGGTGCGAACGAGTTCGAAGTAGGCCAAGGAAAAATAGAGGCGGTTGGAGAAAAGAGTCCCTTTCAGACCGAACTCCGTGGATTTGGTGGATGGGTCGCCGACGATCACTTCGAGCGAGCGCGGGTCGCCGGCGTTCAAGCGGCCCCAAACGAGAGTCGTTGCCGCCGGATCGATCTGTTCGCTGCGCGAAGCGAAGAGCGAGAGGTTTTCAAGCACCTTGAACGTGCCGCCAAAACGCGTGGAGGCTGGCGGATGACTGTCAGTCTCGGTTTTCGGAATGGTCGTATTGAGATAGTTGGTGAGCGAACCTTGGGCGCGCGTATCGCGCCATCCGTAAACCAACGAGATTCGCTCCTTCCACACGCTCACCTCCTGCTGAATGTAATAGCTGAAGGTCTCCGATTTCGTCCGCGTGTTGGACAGTTGCCCGACGTTCACCCGGTCGATGGGGGCGTTGGCCCCGACGGGCAGGAACTGCGGGTTCCGTAGATTGATAAAGCGCGCTGCGCCGATAATCGGGTAGCGGCGGCCGATATTCTCCTGCTGATGCGCCGTGAGGGCATATCCAGCCATCGTGCTGAACTTGAGGTCCAGCGGAGCCTTGTTCCACCCATAACGCACCAAGACGTCGCCGACCGCGTTCCAGCGCCACTCGGCGATCTTGTTCAAATCGTAGAGCAGCGCCTTGTATAAGCCGTTGGCATTGGTCGGGTCGAACGGGTTGGTGTCTGGCAGATTACCGCCGGAGTTGTAAAACTCCTGCTCCTGAGTGACCGAGATGTAGCTGACGATTTGGCGGAAGTCCACGTGGTCGCTAAACCGATGCGTGAACGTGGCCATAACGTTGGCAACGTCCTCCTGAAGTTCGGATGGCGAGAGATAAAAATCCCACGGCAGATTCAACGCGGTGATCGGATCGGTATCTCTACCGATGGTCGCGGGGAAAAGCCGGCGAAACTTGGCGGGCATGATGGTAAAGCCCTGGCCGTAGGCTGCGATAATG
Source organism: Opitutus sp. GAS368 (assembly GCA_945869845.1). Classification (GTDB taxonomy): domain Bacteria; phylum Verrucomicrobiota; class Verrucomicrobiia; order Opitutales; family Opitutaceae; genus Tous-C4FEB. Next base: position 32,815 of record CAMBRG010000015.1, read on the forward strand.
CTCTTTGTGCTCAGCACTTCTGCGTTGACGTTCAGTTCGGTCTTATCGGATGGCTTGAAACGTAACGAGGGAAAGAACCGGTAGAAACGCTGGTCGTTTGGCTCGCGCACAAACACGTTCGAGTCTTCGGCCGCCACGACGAAGCGCGCGGCCACGTCGTTGGAAAGCGGCAGGTTGTGGTCCGCCTCGAAACGATAGAAACTGTCGTTTCCGACGATACCGCGCAACTCGCTGAACGTCTTGTTGAGCAACGGTTTCTTGAGGACGAAATTCATGGCCCCCGACGCGTCGGCGCGCCCAAGAACGGCGGAGGGCACGCCCTTGATGACTTCCATGCGGTCGTAGCCGACCAAGTCCCGTCGATAAGCCGGCCCCAGCACGCCCTCAACGTAGGCGTTTCGGTTCTCAAAACCGCGCAGGATATACATCCCGGGGTCGATGCCCGCGACGCTCGCATTGCGCACGGACGCGTTGGAAACGTATTTGATGGCATCGTCCTGATTGAAGGAGAACGTATCTTTTAGGAACTCGCTCGTGAGCACATTCACCGTTTGCGGAATATCGATGAGTCGTTTGTTCGAACGTGACGCCACGGTCGCCGAGTCCATACGGTAGCCGTCGTCAGGTGCGGCGAGGACGCTGAACGGCGACAAGACGACGGTTTCCTCGGTCGTGCCAGGTGCGGGAGCCTGACCAAACAAGGAAGCCGATACGGAACACGCGAGCAAAGAGAGCACTAGCGGCAAACGATAGGCAGATGGGATATTCATTGGGTTTTTGAGGTTAGGAAAGCAGAGAGTGATAAACCTAGTCGGGCAGCCGCCATAGCGTGCCAGCGGGGCGGGAAACTGAGCTGAAATCCGGCGGCAGCAGGAGTTCGGGGTATCGCCGTTCGATGAATCCGCGGATGCGTTTTTGCAGCTCCGTCGGAACAGGAATCGCGGGACGCCTCGGAGGGCCGACCCGCAGAAACCCGAAAGCCTCGATCACGGCCTTATGGCGCGCTTGGTGGCTGTAGCGTTCTAGCCCCTCAAGCTCCGAAGGGAAAATGTGCGGGCGCCCCTGCCCCATCTTCATCCGGGCGGTGAATTCGGTGAAATCTGATTGAGCGCGCTCCGCTTCATCGTATTTGCCAAGTGTGCACAGGTCCAAAATTTCCAGCACCTTGTGCGGCATCCAGCATAGCTGCAGGCTGCCCACACCTACCGCGCGTTGACGGTGCAATTCAACCAACCAACCGATGTCGGTAGAACTCATATGAGCCAGCGGCCCTTTTTGATGCATCGTGCGCCAGACGTTGAAATCCCAGTGTGCCTCCTTACTTCCAATAAAGTTGGGCAGGTGGGTGAGTTGCTGGTAGATATCCACGGTGTAGGGCTGACGCACCCAATCATAGTGGTAAATGATCACGCCGATCGTCGGGCAGGCCCGGCAAAGCTGCTCCCAGAATCGGAGTAATTCTTCCGGGGTGAGGGGCGTGTAGTAAGGCTGGATAACAAGGATCGCATCGATTCCCTCTTCCATGGAAATGCGGCCGCGAGTTATCGCGTCATCGGTCGAAAGGCCGACTGCACCCATGATCGAGTAAACTTTCGTGCCCTTGGTTTCCTCGCGCAGGATCACTGCGATGCGTCGGATCTCTTGCAGCGACAGGGTGTAGAATTCACCCGACGTTCCGGCGAGAGCGATGCCGTCAACGCCGCAACGGATCAGCTTGCGCAGGTTGGAGCGCAGGGCCTCTTCGTCTAATGCAAAATTATCGGTGAACGGCGTCGGCGGGTAGGCAATGACGCCTCGGTAGAGGTCGGGGGTTAACATCGACACGACGATTCACGGCGCGCGCCCCGCGGCAATTCGCCCGTAGCTTTCACAGTAAAGTGAAACCGCGCTTACGCTTTTTGAGGGTCGGGTGAATCCGACTTAGCCTGGCGCGTTCGGCCAAGGCTACGGCCCTCGTGCCATTTGCCTTGGATGAGAATGTGGCGGGCATTTTCGGGCACGCCGAATTCGTTGCGGTGAATCATGCCGACGACGACATCGACGGCGGCGGCTCCCACCAGCTCCGGGTGCTCGTCGATGCCGGAATAACGCACCTGTCGGTAAGGGATGTTTGTCAGCGCCAATCCCGCAGACGCCATTCCCGGGGGCCGCGCGGCCTTCAACCAGCTTTCGATCAGCGCGGCAGAGCCCGTTTCGGAAACGATGACTTCGGGGCGCTGGGCAACATACCACTTCACGAATTCATCGAACACGAGTTGCTCCGGAAAATGAGGGGGCAACGCGCCTGGTCCGGGTGCGGAGTGCATCCCCACCAGATAGCCCGCGAGATAATTGTGCTCCACGCGATCATCGCGCGATGCGGGCATGACTAGGCCGATGCGCTCGCATTTCCTGCCCAACAATTCCTGAATGAGCGCGACCATGTTGCGGAACTGGTGGTTCATCACGAGATGAAGCTTCGGTTCGGCCAGGGAATAGCCCAAGCTTACCGCCGCGAGGCCGGACCAATCGAACTCAATCCGGGTGCGCGGCTGGGGCTGTGGCGCCACAACCAGACCTTGGATATTCCTGGCCGCCATGATCTGTCTCAGTCGCGAGCGGGATAACCCCGGTTCATTCAGCCAAAAATGGGCGAGTTCGTAGCCCAGCTCTTGAGCCCTTTGCCGAGCTCCGGCGTGATAGCCCACCTGTTGCCCGATGGCCCAGCCCTTCTCGGTCGGGTAATTGGTCAGCCAGCCCAGCATACCTTGAAACGCTTGGGGCCTCAGTCCATTCCGATATGCCGCCAAGGCGCTCAACATCGGATCCGGCCGATAACCGAGCTTTCGAGCCATAGCCTTTACCCTCAACCGGGTCTCTTTTGGAATCGAAGCATGCTCCCGCAACGCAAGCGATACGGTGGTGTGCGAAACACCGAGTCGCTTGGCCAAGATTTTTAGGGTGAGTCGGGGCTGCTGCACTCGATTATTTCGGATGAAGCAAGTCGCTTGTTTAGCAATCGCAAAGCTTGCAGCTAAACGCGCATGAGTTTGGAGGGACCGAAAGAAAGTGACATGGGATGGCAGGAATGAGCCAAGGAGCTAAATGGCCGTCGTGATCACTACCCGTAATGCCCTCGGGAGCAGCACACCGGTTCCGGCGAACGAACCGAACCCATCGACCTGCACGAGCGCAGCCTTTCAGCCGCCCGCTCCTATCACAACCCCGCCACCTTCTCCAACCGCCGCGCCAGCTCCACATCCAGCGCGGTCACCTTGCCACCCGCGTCGTGCGTGCTCAGCCGCACCGCGACCGTTTTATAGACATTCATCCACTCCGGATGATGGTTCAGTTCCTCGGCCTCGAATCCCGCGCGCACCATAAACGCCAGCGCCGCGCGGAAATCCGCGAACTCAAAAGTCTTCGCCAGCCCATCGTGCTCCGACGCCCAGCCCGGAAGCCACGCCAGCTCCGCCACAATTGTCTTCGTCGAAAGGATTTTCTCACGGCCCCACGCCCCTCCGGCCTCATGGACCCCATCTGCCCCCTTCGACCCAATTCTCCGCCTACAACAAAATCACCTCAAAGGAGGATCTCGGCCGGCGCGCAGCGCCTAACCCAACCGAGTTGGAGCGGCGGCGCCCTCGTCGCCGTCAAAGGCCGGCACGCGACGCCCCCGCAGCCGTTCACGGTGGCGGCAAGCCGTGTTTTTTGGCCAAGCGCACTTGGTCTGCGGCGGGCAGAAAACAGGTCATTGAAAAGAAAAATTTAGGGTAGGCCTTCCAGTCGAAACCGTGACTATCCTCTCGATAATATAGAAACCCCATGAGCCGCCAGTTCTGCCCGTCACCCAGTTCGAGCGCGATGTTTTCGTCCGTGACCGAGATATAGGGGTCCCGGATCAGCTCCCGCAGTTCATCGTAGGAGCGCACCGCCGGCATCGCGCAGAGCAATGCCGCGACCAGACCCAACCAACGTGGGCGCAACCGCGCCGAAACCGCCGCAAGCAGAAACACGAACGCCAGCCCGAAGATCGGCATCGCCTTCGACATCGTCGCGCGCTCGTCCCCCCCGACTCTCACCAGCGCCAAAAAACACACCGCGACCATCAACGGCAGCCGCAGGTCGCGTTCGCTCTTCCAGTCGTGCCACGCCGCGCTCACGAACAAAATCACCATCACGGCAAGCGCCGCCAACCCCACCGGATTCTTCCACGGATTCTGATCCCATGGCACCATCGCCTGGTAAAACATCCACGCATACGGCGAGGGGCCGCCGAAAATTCCCAGCAGCTGGGCCAACACTTCGTCGTTCCAGACCAACCCCGTCGAACGGATGAATTCATCGCCCGAAAGCAGCCGAACCGCGACGCTCAACCACACCGCCAGCGCCAAGCTCACGGCCGTCAGCCGGCCCGGCCGTTCCCGGCCCAGCGCCCGGAAACCATGGCGCCACGCAAAAAATACGCCTCCCACCACCGTCAGCGCCCCCGCGAGTCCGAACCCGACGAGCATGAACTGCGGACTGTAAAGCCCCCCGCACAAAACCAGCATCAGCACAGTCAGCGCCAGCGCCTCGGTCCGCGCCGGCCCCGGTTCGGCCGTCATCACCGCCCCAAAGGTCAGGCCCAACAACAGTCCAACGATGCACCCCGCCGCGAAGCCCGCGATCCAGTTCAACACCGGCAACGGATTAAACACCATGACCGCCGCCACCGCCACGGCTGGCAGCCAATTTCCAAATCCGAACGCCCCCGGCATCCGCCCGAATCCAATCGCCAGCGTTGCCATCAGCGCCACCGGTAACGCCAGGTAGGCCTTCACCGCGTCGATTCCCGCGCTGGCACCGAAACAAGCAATCGCCTCAAGCACCAGCGGCCGATCCCGCGTCGCCAGCACATACCATGTCCAGTTATACCGCATCGGGCTCGTCACAAGATCCGGCAACTCCCGCGTGGAATGCGTGGTGAGCCAGTCCGCCACCTGCACATAACCCCAAAGGTCGGTCCCGTGGGCGCCGAACACGTAGGCCCCTTCGTAGGCATAGCAGCGGTGCAACAGCACCATCGCGACCGTGCCCGTCACCACGAGCATCGTCGCCGCCTCGGTCCACTGCCGACCCCGCACCACCGACCAGAGCCCCGCCGCATAGAAGATCCAAAACAAGGGCCGCACCGCATTCGCCGACAGTCCCACGATCCAAGGCACGCTGCACAGCACCAGAAAAAGCGCCCAGCCCGCGAGCATTGCCACCAACGGCTGCTTGGACGTCACGAGCCGCGTCCCGATACTCCATGCACTGAGACAAACCACAAATACCGCCGCCCAAATCGGTAAAACCGTGCTCATCGCCGACCACCTTTTCGCCAAAACGATCCGGCTCAAGTCATTTGCCGGTAAATCCCTATGCTCGTTCAAGGCCGGCTTGCGCCATCGCCGCGAACCGTGCTCGGCTGTCAACTCCCAGCCGTGACCGACTCTTCCTCCCCCGCTCCACTCTCCGTCCCAGCCCCGGCGCCGTTCCCCGTCGCACCGCGCTGGGAGATCTGGGCCGTGCGCCTACTGCTCGCGGTTTACCTCGTGGTTCAATTCGCCTTCGTGCGGCGCGAGGGCTACGTCGGCCAGGACTTCGGCACTCACACGGCCATCATGGAAGAGATCCGCGCCAGCAACGGGGCCAAATGGTTCTCGATGGATGGGACCAACCGGCCCGGCATCTACTGGCTGGCCAGCATCTGCAAGACTTACACCAACGACAAATACACCTACGAACTCCACTCGCAGATCTGGATCGTGCTCGGCGCCCTCGCGCTGCTTTTGTTCCACCGGGCGCTGCTCACCACCGTCCGCGCGCCCGAGCTCCGGGTCGCCGCGATGGCCATCATCGCCCTACTGCCGGCGCACTTGATCGCCGGCGTGGTCTATGCGGGCGACATCGCCGTCATGCTCCCATTTACCGTCGCCGCGTGGGCGTTGACCCGGAGCTTGTCCACCACCGAGCGCGGAACCGCCCTGCGCTACGCCGCCTACGCCGGACTCAGTTTGTCGGTCGGAAATTTTCTCAAGGTCAGCTTCCTGATGCTCCCGGTCGCCGCACTGGTTGCGATCGTCCTCGTCTGGCGCTGGGGCCGCATCCGCACCGCCCAAGCCGGTCTTACGACCTTGCTGGCGGTGGTCGTGCCGTTGCTGGTCGGCGGCGCCCTCCATCAACGCAACCAACGCGAACTCGCCCAAGCCGAAGAGCGCCACGCGTTCTGGTGGGATGGCAACGGTGAGATGAGTTGGCGCAGTCTGCTTTGGTTCCGTCCCGCCGACCGCGCCGTGCTCAATGCGCCGATTTATTGGGACCAAAACCCCGAAAACCAACTCGTACTCGTTCAGCCCGGCGTCCACAGCTACCCGGCGCTGCTGCATCTCGGCGTGTTCACCGATGTGCTGAACTACGCACCGAAAGGCGGCTATCCTGCGGCGACCCCGCGCCCCGAGCCGCAACGCTCCTACGCGATCCTCTCCGTGCGTGGCGGGATGATCTGGAGCGTCCTCGCGGTGGTCTCGGCATTTTCGCTCGCCGCGCTCTTGCTCGCGGCCCTCATCCGGCCTTCGCTCGCACCCACCACCGGTCTCGCCGTCTTCGCTCTGCATGGCGCGGTATGGTTCCTGCCGATCATGCTGATTCTGCCCTATCTGCGCAGCGCCTACACGTGGGGCTACTGGCTCTCGCGTCTCGTGGTGCCGGGTCTTTGGGCCGCGGGCTTTACCAGCGCTTGGTTGCTTGACCGCGTCTTGCCGGCCCGCGCCCGTTGGTGGTTCCGGGGTGTGCTCGCCGTCGCCTTGCTCCAAGCCTATTGGCAATTTCGCAGCCTCTGGTTCTAGCGGCCGAGTCTGCGCCGAATTCCGCTTGCCGCCAACCGCCGGCACTGCCCGGCTTTCTTCTTTCCCTCCCGCTCAACTACAGCCCCACCATGTCCCGCAATCCCTACGCCGACGATATCATCATCTCCTGGGTAGAGCTTCACCGCGATGCCCGCTATCTCTCCGAAATGCTCCACGGTATCGGCTCGTGGAAAGGCATCATCGCGATCACCCGAGGCGGCCTCGTTCCCGCCGCTCTCGTGGCCCGCGAGCTCGAGATTCGCCTCATCGACACCATCTGCGTCACCAGCTACGGGACCAGCGAGGGCAACACCGCCGCTCAGGTCCAAGGGAGCATCAACGTCCTCAAAGGCGTGCCCGGCGACGGCGAGGGCTACTTGCTCATCGACGACCTCGTCGATACCGGCAAGACCGCCAAAGTCGTCCGCCAACTTTTGCCCAAAGCCTACTTCGCCACCCTCTACGCCAAACCTTCCGGTCGACCCATCGTCGATACCTGCGTGAAGGAATTTAAGCAAAACAAGTGGATCCATTTCCCGTGGGACATCGAATATAAGTTCGCCACACCCATCAAACACGGCGGTCGCGCCACGGGCGCCGATCACTGAGTTTTCGTCGTCCCCGAGCCTTCCGCCGGTGGAGCCCGATGTCCCCATCGGGCTTTTTTTGCGCCCCGACCAAGCCGCCTCGGTCACCCGCTCACGTAAGGCTCAACGGGCCTGAAACCCGGCAGCGCGCACGCCGCGTCGCGGTCCGCTTGAGCGTTGAACAAATAAACCGCGTAGCCCCCAAAGCCGCCGCCGCAGTATTTCCAAGCCACCGGCCGGCACGCCGCCAGCACCGCATTCCCCGCCGCCGCGGGGTCGCCCGCCAGCGGGTCCATGGCCTCGGCGCGTTGCACCGCATACGACTGCCGCACCGCGTCGGCCAGCCCGCCAAAATCGTTGGCCCAGACCGCATCGCGCGCGGTCCGGCCCGCGCGCTCGATCGCGTCGTAGTCGCGGGTCTGATTCACCACGCCCGGCGTGCTGTGCTGCGTCCCCGTCCAGTAAAGCGCCAGCCGCCCCCGCAGGAGCGCGCCGTCGGTTTTCACTTCCAAATCCGGGCGCGGTCCGCTCCGCCACACGCACAAACCCGTCTCGCTGATCACCGCCGGATCTTGCCAACCCACCCCGAGATCAAGTTCGGAGCCCACGCCGTCCTTGCCGTTGATCAACGCCCAGGCGCCGCTCCCACCGAGCCCGGCGTTTTGAAAATACGGCCATTCGCGCAACGAGACCGTGGGCGAAATCGCCGCGTTCACGATGAACCCGCCCGCCCGCGCGAAGCGCGGTACATCGAGCCATCCCCCCGCGAAATCCACCCGCAGCGGCGCCACCTGCGGCGCCCGGATCCAGCGCACGATCTCAGTCGTCGAAATGGGCGGAAACTCCGGCGGGGTTTTCGCCATCACCACATACTTCGCGCCTACTTCCGCGCATAACGCCCGCTTCAAGTCCGCCCATTTGTCATCCTCCGTGACGGCCAAAATGTCCGGCCGCAGCCGCAGAAAATGCTCCCTGAAATCAATGCCCTCCTCGAGCCCCTGCCCCACCACCACTTCGTCCACCCTCTTCAAACCCGCAATCAGCGCCCGTTTGTGTTCGTCCGGCAACGAGCTCTTCCGCTGCTTGTGAAACCACAACACCTCGGCCGAAGCGAAGCACACGGTCAGGTGGTCGCCCAGCGCTCTCGCCTCGCGGAAAAACTGCACATGCCCAGCATGGACGATATCGTAGCAACCGGAGACAAAGACGCGCACCATAGACTCCGCGTTATGCTGGCCCCGCCCCCGGAGGCGCAATTTTATTTGCGACCCGCGCCGCGTCCGCCGTCTCTCCCTGTCAACCGTTGGAACTTTTCCGCGCACCTCCCAAAATGACCTTCGCCGACTGGCAAGCCCTCGATCCCACGACCGCCGCCCGCGAGTTCCTTCGCCGCGCCACCACCGTGCTATCACCCGCGCAACAACGCGCCGTCTTTGCCCACCTGCCCACCGAGGCCGAACTCGTCACGCACTTCGCCACGGCTCCCGCCGGGGCTCCCCTGGCCGGCGTGCCTTACCTCGCCAAAGATCTCTTCGACGTCGCTGGCTTCCCCACGTTTGCCGGCTCCACGTTTCTCCCCGAAGTTCGACCCGAGCCCACCGTCGACTCGACGCTCATCACCGCCCTCAACGCCGCCGGTGCCGTCCTCGCCGGGAAAACCCACCTCCACGAATTCGCCTACGGCATCACGGGCGAGAACCCGCATTACGGGGACTGCGAACACCCTCGCCACCCCGGGCGCACCACCGGCGGTTCCAGCAGCGGTTCCGCGGCCGCCGTAGCCGCCGGCATCGTGCCCTTCGCTCTCGCCACCGACACCGGCGGCTCCGTCCGCGTCCCCGCCGCCTTCTGTGGTCTTTTCGGCTACCGCGGCCGGCCCCGCGATGCGTGGATCGCCGACGCCTTTCCTCTTTCGCCCACCTTCGACACCGCCGGCTGGTTCACCGGCACCGCCGCCGATATGCGCACCGCCCTCGCCGCGCTCGTTGGCCTCGGCCGCAGCGAACGCACCCCCCGCGGTTGCTATCTTGAAATCCCCGGCCTCTCGCCCGAAGTCGCCGCCGCCTGCCGCGCGGCCGCGACCCAACTCGCCCCGCCCGCCGATCACGCGACCCGCACCGAACTGCTCCGCCGCTTTGCCGGCGCCCTCGACGCCTACAACATCATTGTCGCGCTTGAGTCATCCGCGATCCACGCCCCGTGGTCCGCCGCGTATAAAGACCGTTACGATCCCGTAGTCTGGGCCCGCCTCAATCGAGTCCACGAGTTCACGCCCGCTCAAGTCGCCTCGGCCGACGCCACGCTCGCCGCCGTCCGGCTCGTGTGGACGAGCTATTTCCTCACCTTCGACTTCTTGATTCTGCCCGCCGTGCACCGCCCCGCGCTCCCGAAAGCCGACTGCACGCTTCCCCAACGCAGCCGTCTGCTCTCGCTCACTGCGCCGGCCTCCCTCGGCGGCCTCCCCGTGCTCACCGTGCCCGTCACCCTCGCCGAAGGCCTGACCGCCGGCCTCCAGATCGTGGTCAACAACCCCCATAGCCCCGTCCTGCCCTGGGCCCTCGCACCGTTTTAAACCGCCCCGCCGCATTCACCCCGTTCGCCAATCAAAACGCTCCGCTAAAAAATCGGGTCACAGCATAAGTGACCCTTTTCCCCGGCGTTTTTCCAATCGTTGGCGGACCCAGTCCGATTCGTTTTTCACCTCGCGCTGGCTTTCCCGATTTCTTCGTATCTCGTAAAGGCTGTGTCTTCCACCGCCAGCTCATCCGCCAAAAACGTCTCGCCGGCGGTTGAATTCCGCGCCGTCGAAAAACGCTATGGCGCCGGCCCGGTAATCCTCGACGCCTTCAGTCTCACTGCCGCACCGGGCGATTTTATCGCCCTGATCGGCCCCAGCGGTTGTGGCAAATCGACCCTGCTCAAACTCATCGCCGGCCTCAGCCCCGTCACGGCCGGCGCCCTGCTCCTCGGCGGCCGCACCGCCACACCCGAACGCGCCTCAACCGGCGACGAACTCGCTTACGTCTTTCAAGAACCCACGCTGCTGCCGTGGCTCACCGTCGCCGCCAACGTCGCCCTTCCGCTCGAGCTCCGCGCCACGCCGCCCGATCGCCGCGCCGAACTCGTGCGCACCGCTCTCGCCCTCGTCGGCCTCGAACCGCGCGCCGCCTATTATCCGCGCCAACTTTCCGGCGGGCAAAAAATGCGCGTCTCCATCGCCCGAGCCCTCGTGCTTTCTCCGCAGCTTCTCCTGCTCGACGAACCGTTCGGCGCCCTCGACGAAATGACCCGGGACCGCCTCAACGAAGAACTGCTCGCCATCCGCGAGCGCCAGAGCTGGACCGCTTTTTTTGTGACCCACTCGGTCGCCGAGGCCGTGTTTCTGTCGAACCGCATCGTCGTGATGTCCGCCAACCCGGGCCGGCTTCACCGCGAGATCCGCGTCGATTTGCCCTATCCGCGCACGCCCGCCACGCGCCGCGATCCCGCCTACCACGCGCTGGTGGACGAGGCTTCGCAACTCCTCCGCTCGGTCGAGGACACCGTCGCCACCTGAGCTCCCACCGCCGATGCCGCCCCGTCGTTTCCTCACCATTTTACTCCCGGCCTTCGCCGGTGCGCTCTTCGTCGCGATCTGGATCTTCGTCCGTGCGTCGCTCTCCGACGATTTCCGTTTCCTGCTTCCCGCGCCCACCGAGGTCCTCGCCGCCTTCCGCGACCATGGCGACGAGCTCTGGCGCGCCACCCTCAACACCGCCGCCGGCGCCACCCTCGGATTTCTCGCCGCCGTCGTGGTCAGCTTTTTGCTTTCACTGCTGCTCTCCCTTTCGCCGCTCGTGCGGGTGACTTTTTATCCCTACCTCATGCTCCTGCAGATGACGCCGATCATCGTTTTTGCGCCCATCCTCGTGCTTTGGGTCGGCGCCGGCCTGAAGAGCGTCACGATCATCACGTTCCTCATCTGCTTTTTCCCGCTCGCGGTAAACACGACCCAGGGTCTCGTCTCCACCGACCGCAATCTCGTCGAGCTCTTCCAACTCTACCGAGCCACCAAGTTTCAGGAAATCCGCCGGCTCCGCATCCCGGCCGCACTGCCGTATTTTTTTACCGGTCTGCGCATCGCCGCGACGCTTGCACCCATCGGTGCCCTCGTCGGCGACTACACCGCCGGCAGCTCCGCCGGCGACGGCGGC